>CADCWJ010000222.1 GCA_902806365.1 uncultured Thermomicrobiales bacterium | reverse complement strand
GGAATTGGGGGGTTCGTGGGGGCGAACGCGCGGTTTGCGTTGGGGCGGTTCGTCGCCGATCGGCTCGATGGGGGCTATCCGTGGGGCACGTTCCTTGTCAACCTGACCGGATCGTTCCTGATCGGCGTTCTCCTCACCGTACTAATCGATCGCGCGGTCGCCGATCCTTTCTGGCGGCTGATTCTCGTTATCGGCTTTCTCGGTGGATACACCACTTTCAGTTCCTACACCTTCGAGGCGGTCTCGCTGGCGATGGACGGCAAATGGGCCACGGCGGGACTGTATGTGCTGGGGAGCAACGTGCTGGGTCTCGCTGCCTGCGGTGCGGGGATCGGCCTCGCCAGAGGCATCTCCGGCTGATCAGGCTACTTGCTGGCCGATCAGGAACACGCAAAGCAGGAGCAGGATCACGACGAAGACGACGATGATCGCCAGGCAGGACCGGGAGGCAGAGCCCAGATCGGCCGGCTTGACAAGACCGGGATCGACATCGTCGAACATCTCGCGGGACGGCGTGTCTGGGCGAGAATCGCCCGCACCCGATCCATTTGGTCGATGGTCAGTCATTCGCGGGGGCAGTCCCGGTCGCTGCGCCACCCGCCGTCCGATCGTCCTTCTCGGCGAGCCGCCAGACATGCACGATCCGGGTGATCGCGGTCACGTGGGTGGCGATCGCCAGCGCCCAGAGCGCCCACAGCGGCTGGTCGATGATCAGGCACAGCGCCAGCAGGATCACCCGCTCCGGACGAGCCACCAGCCCGACCGACGCGCCGTAGCCGATCGCTTCCGCGCGGGCGCGGGCGTAACTGATGAGGAGCGCCCCGGAGGCGGCGATCAGGATCAGGACCGAGCCGACATGGTCATCGCCGGTGCGGTTGAGCCAGATCAGGAGCCCGAGGTAGACGACCACCTCGGAATAGCGGTCGATCGTGGAATCGAAGAATCCGCCGAACTTCGAGATCGACCCGGTCGCACGCGCGATCGCGCCGTCGACCATGTCGAACGCGCTGGCGAACAACAGGAGCACGCCCCCCAGGCGCAGCTCCCCGGTAGCGAGCACGGCGGCGACACCCGCGTTGAGAAGCAGCCCGATCAGCGTCGCCATGTTGGCGGTAAGGCCGGCACGGGCGAGCCACTGCCCGACGTGGAGCATGTACCGACGCACCCATTGACCGATCCGCTCCGAAATCACCGCATTCTCCCTTGTGCCCGGAGTGGCTCGGCGCGTCCGCCGCATGGAGTGCGCCTCATTACGCACCGTGCCTTGAGAGATTGTATGCCAGCGTGTCGACCGGCGCGGACAGTGGATGGGTGCCGCCGCGGGCAAATCGCGGCGGTCACTGCTGGAAGTGTGTACGGCTGTTGCGTTCGAGGTCCAAGCCGCGGGCGGGCACATTCACAGGCAATCGCGGAGCGATTGAGCGGATGCGGCCCATCGCTTCGCTTCAGTGCAGGCGCCCGCGGACACGCCATCCATGGTCAGGTTCGAGCTGATGTCCGCGAGTCCGCCCCTACAATTCTCTTCTCCTGAGAATCTTCCATTTGAGAGTAATCCGGGTTAGCGGAACTCCTGCCGCCAGGGCTGGTGACGCGCCGAGCTGCCGGCCCGCTGGTAGGCGTTCAGCACGCGTACTGCCACCTGCGGCCAGTCGAACTGCTGCGCGGTCAGCCGTCCCCGCGCTCCCAGCCGCGCCCGGAGATCGCGATCGGCGAGGACCCGAACAAGCGCCAGGGCGAGGGCCTGTGGATCCCGCGGCTCCACCAGCAGCGCGTCGCTGTTGGCCGTAGCGACGCTCGCGTAGCCCGGGATGTCGGTAGCGACGACGGGGCGGCCGGCGGCCATCGGTTCGATCACGACGTAGCCGAAACTCTCGTTGCCGGTCGAAGGCGCGCACGACACATCGCAGCTCGCATAGTAGCGGGCCTTGTCCTCCTGGGAGACGAATCCCTTGAACTCGACGCCGTCGACGCCGTAGCGCTCCATCAGCGCCGCGAACTTCTCCGGCCGGCCGGACCCGACGACGATTAGGCGGGCGGTTGGGAACTGCTGCCGTACGAGTGGCATCGCGCGCAGCAGATAGCGAAATCCCTTGCGCGATTCATCGAACCGCCCGACGAAGAGAATGCGTGGGGTTCCATCACCAGCCCAGGGAAATGGCTCGACGTGATCCCCATACAGTCTGGCATCGATCCCGTTGGGAATGACGTCGTAGGAGCCCTCGAAATACTGCCGGACGAAGTCGCGGGCCGGGGGGGACACCGCGATCCGGCCGTCGATCCGGCTCAGGATGAACGACATGTAGGGCTTGAACGCCGAGTACAGGGGCATCGATTCGTTGAACGCGTGAAATGTGGCGACATTCACCGCCGACGAGTTGAGGAGGACCATGTAGGGCAGCACCGGCATCAGCGGCTCGTGGAGGTGGACGATGTCGAACTGCTCGCGCCGCATGATCGCCTTGACATCGGCATAGAGCGTGACATCGAAGGTCAGCCGCATCCTGCTTCCGCCGCCGGGAACCGTGATCGTGCGGCCGATCCCGTAATAGCCCTCGCTCACCTCGAGCCCGCCCCGGTTGCCGCGCGGGGCCATCACGGTGACATCGTGCCCAAGGCGGTGGAACTCGTCGCGAAGGTGGGCGACGTGCTCGGACACGCCGCCAGGCTGCTGCATGCTGTATGGAGATACCATCGCGATCTTCACACGCGGGATTCTAGCAAAGTGGACGTATCGTGGCGGACGAGCAAGCGCGATGGCGAAGACGGGGAACGGAGGTCAGAGAACAGTTGGCCGGCGATGGGCGCAATCCTCCATGTCGGTCTCACGGTGGACGATGCGCCGGAGGTCCGTGAGTGCTACGCCCCGGTGGTCGGCTGGCAGGTGGAGCCGCTGCCGATGGAGGGCTACGGCGACATCTGGAAATCGCCCACGAACGGTGACCAGTTGGGCGGAATATGACACGGGCACGGTGACCGGCCCCTGCGGCGGCTGATTAATGTCAACCTCACGGATCTCGGTGCGAGCGTTTCACAGGTCAGAGCGCTCGGCGGGGAGGTGCTCCATGAAGCCGGGCACCACGAGGCGAGCGCTGCTACGCATTGATCCAGAAATCCACCGACACGGGATCGCGCTGATGCGGCACCCTCCGCCACTGCAGAAACCAGGGCTCAGGTTGACCCGGTGAGCTGATCGGTGAGGTAGGCACGCATCGCGTCGTCGTCTCGCGAAGAGTTGAGATAGCGCTCCCAGGCATTGCGCTCGTGCCACATGGGTGCCATCTCCCACACGCAGAAGGAGGCCGAGGTCTGGCTCGGCCACTCCTGACGGAAGTCCGCCGAGCCGTCAGCCGGGCGAACCAGAATGGCATGCCACAGCTCCTGGATCTGATGCCAGCAGCAGGCGATCAGGTAGTCGCTGGCGGTCGAATGATGGAGGATCACGAACCCGACCCCGTATTGGAGCGGAAACGATTCGCTACGCACGATGTCAGTCACCGCGGCTCGCGCGGTGGCGTCGAGATCGCCTGCCGGTTCCTCACCGCGCCGGAAGACCTCGTACCACTTGAGCACGCCCCGCTCGAGCGCCAGGGGCTCACCAGGCTGGACTTCCCGTTGGTGATGCACGTAACGGGATGGAATCCCGCCGCCATGATTCCGGATGGATGTCTTCACCACACGCTCCATTGCCCATCACGGTTCATGCGGCGGCCCCACGGGCTGGCTTCACCATCCCGGCAGGACGCGGCCGCATCAGCATCAAACCCAGGATCGCTAGCACGCCACCGGCGACCTTGAGCGGGCCGAACGACTCACCCAGAAAAAGCGCCGACAGGACGCCGGAGACGATCGGCACCAGCAGGCTCCAGCTCGTGGCCGAGACGCCGCGCCGGCGAATCGCCCAGTTCCACATCATATACGCCACGTAAACCGGAAAGATCGACATGTAGACGATCGTGAGCCAGGACGAGGTGCCGACGGAGCCCCAGTCTTGCTCCAGCGCCTCGGGCAGCGCGATCAGGCAAAGCGGCACCGCTCCCATCACCGTGGCGCAGGCGGCGACGGTTTCCTGGGGATAGCGAAGCACGAGAGGGCGATTGATGACACCATAGGTGGCGAAGGAGACGGCGGCCATGAGGCTGAGCGCAACGCCGAGAGCACTCGTGCCCTCCGTGCGATCGAGGAGGAAGAGGGCGACGCCCGCGATCGCCACGGCGACGCCCAGCCACGTGCTCCAGTGCGGTCGCTCACCGAGGAGCGTGACGAGTGCCAGCGAGAAGAGCGGCATCATCGCGATCAGGAGCGAGCTGGCGAACGGCGAAGCATGGTCGAGCCCGACGGTGAACCCGAGTTGATAGATCGTGTACCCAAAGAGACCGGCAGCGGCAAACCGGGGAACGTCTGCGCGGTCGATGTGCCAGTACATCCGCCAGCCGCCACGCCACCCCCGGATCGCGAGCACCGCAAGGGACAGCGCGATGATCAGGACGAAGCGCGCGAACACGAAGGCGAGCGGCGAAAACGAATCGAGGGCATCCTTGGTAATGATGAACGTCGAGGCCCACATCAGCACGACAGCGAATTGCGAAAGTTCGGGGAGCCCAACCGCACCCGATTGCGATGCCGGCTGTTCCTGGTCAGGTATGGTCAAGGTCGTTTACCCGCGACGTGGCTGAACCGTCGCCGTTTGCCCGCGGTCATGCCGCCGGCTGGGGAAATCACATCCGCCTGATCTCCGCCAGGCAGCCGGATGTTCCCGCGCCGCGATCGGTTCACAAGGCGCGCGATGACACGCGATCGGCGCCTGCTGCCACTGGCGCACTCGCGACTGCTTCGTGGGTGATGCCGAGTCATCCTCACGAGGGCTCGCGTGGCAGGAATGCGAGTCGCGAAAGATGAGGTCAGACCTGGATCGCAGTGCCGGAGACAGAGACCATCAGCATCGAACCGCTTCCCCCGCCGGCGATGCTCTCGTAATCAATGTCGACGGCGATCACCGCGTTGGCGCCGAGCCTCTGCGCGTCAGCGATCATCTCGTCCATCGCGATCTGGCGGGCCTTCTTCAGCTCTTCCTCGTAGGCATTGGAGCGACCACCAACGATATCGCGGAACCCGGCGAAGATGTCCTTCAGGATGTTGGCGCCGAGAATCGCCTCCCCGGTGACAATGCCGAGGTACTTGCCGACAGGCTGACCATCGAGGGTATTCGTAGTCGTGACGATCATCGGACTCTCCTTTGAACGATCAGATGCAGGTGCATCCGGCCTACCTTACCCCGCCTTGGCCCGTCCCTGTCCGATCGTGGCATGCCGGTCATCCGCACCGAGAGCGATGCCGGAGACGACCAGGCCGTCTTCGGCGATCCGGACGTGGTCGGGTAGCGTGACCGCCACATCGGCGTGATGTCCCATGTCGTGGGATAGGTGGGTGAGGTAGGCACGGCGTGGCGCAAGCTCGGCAACGACCTCGAGCGCTTCGGCGAGGCTGAGGTGGGCGGGATGCGGTTTCGTCCGCAGCGCGGTCAGCACGAGCACGTCGAGACCGTGGAGCAGAGCCATCGCTTCCGGCGTGATGCTCTTCATGTCGGTAAGGTAGGCGAGCTGACCGATCCTGTAGCCGACGATCGGCAGGGTGCCATGCATGATGGGAATGGGCTGAACCATGATCCCGGCGACCTCGAAAGGCCGGTCCCGGTCGAAGACGTTGAGGTCGATGTCGGGCTTGCCGCCGAACCAGGAAAAGGTGTGATCGAAGGCGTAGGCGAAGCGCTGGCTTACGTCTCGCGCCGTCGTCGTCTCGGCCCACACAGGAATCCGGGCCTGCTGGAGCACGTTGAACTGGCGCAGCTCGTCGAGACCGGCCGTGTGATCGGCGTGGGCGTGGGTATAGAGAACAGCGTCGATCCGGGTGGTGCGGGCGCGCAGTAGCTGGGCGCGAAGGTCCGGTGAGGTGTCGATCAGGATCGTGGCATGGCCGGTCCGGACGAGCGCCGAACTGCGCAGCCGGGTGTCCCGGGGATCCGTCGAGCGACAGATGTCGCAGTCGCAGCCGATGACCGGAATGCCGGTGGAGGTGCCGGTTCCGAGAAAGGTCAGATCGAACACACTGGTTTGCCCCGGTGAGACCGTGTCGATTTCGAGGACGAGCATTTCCGGACTGCGGGAAACCGGATCGTCACGTCAGCAGAGTATATGGTGAAAAAGATGGGCAGGACGCGCAATCGGCGGACCCTGTGGCGAAGCGCGTCCACGTGGTTCCCGAGACTGACGTGCAGCTTTGCCGCTTACCGATGCCGCTTACAGGACCGACATCGACGCGATTGCTGGATCGGCCTCGCCGACACTGGTTCGCGCACCGGCCCGGCAACGGCAGGCGCGTGGCAAGTGCGATGGATGGCATCGGAACGATCAGCCGCTACAATGAGGGCCGCGACGATCTCGTACCATGGGCCCATGCCCACACGTCTGGAACCACGATGCTGATGTACCGGCACCAGGGAGATGGTGCGCTCCTCATGGAGTTCCCCATGATGGCCAGATTGCCGCTGTCCAGCTAACTGACCTTCGGGTCACCTGCGCACGTGGACAGCGGGAACAGGCGCAACGCTGCTCGGCTCGCTCACTTCTCGAGCCAGTGCAGCGTCAGCACGCCTCCCGCCCGGTACGGGAGCATCGCTCGTGAATTCCATCGTCCGTCGATTCCGGCCACAAGACGCGGCCGTGGCCCCTTCTTCGCGATCCCGAACTGGCCTGTGGCTTAACCGAAACTTCATGAACCTCTGGGGCGCGGAAACGATCTCCCAGTTCGGCTCGCAGATCACGCCCGTTGCGATCCCGCTGCTGGCCGCGCTGACGCTGGATGCCACCCCGTTCCAGATGGGGATTCTTGCGGCGGCCGGGGGCTTGCCGGTGCTGGTGATTGGGTTCGTGGCGGGGGCGTGGGTCGATCGGCTGCGGCGACGACCGTTGATGATCGCAATGGATATCGGGCGGGCGGTCGCGCTGATCGCGATCCCGGTAGCGGCGTTTCTCGATATGCTCAGCATTCCGCTGCTCATGACCGTCGCGGTCCTGACGGGGATCCAGACGGTCATCTTCAATGCGGCGTACGCGTCGCTGTTGCCCAATCTCGTTGATCGAGCGGAACTGGCCGACGCCAACGGCAAGCTGTACGCGAGCATGTCCGTCTCCCAGGTGGCCGGCCCAGCGCTGGCCGGGACGCTGATCTCACTGATCTCGGCGCCGTTCGTGATCCTGATCGACTCGGTGTCGTACGGGCTCTCAGGCTGGTTCATCACCCGGATCCGGCATCAGGAGCATCACGGCAAGACACCGGGGGAGACCACTCATTTCTGGCGGGAAGTGCGGGAGGGCCTGGCGGCGCTGGTCTCGTCACCGGTGTTGCGGGCGGTCACGGCGAGCTCGGCCACGATCAACCTCGCGGGCTACATGTTCCTGGCCGTCTATGTCCTGTACATGACCGACGACCTCGGGCTTTCGGCAACCGGTGTCGGTTTGGTCTACGCGTCAGGCGGGGTCGGCTCCTTGCTGGGAAGTGTTGTCGCCCGGCCCGTCTCCGAGCGATTCGGGGTCGGGCCAACGCTGATCTGGTCGGCTGTGGGGTTCGGTGTGTTCGGGCTGACGGTACCGGTGGCGATCCTGGTGCCCGAGCATGCGCTGCCACTGGTGATCTTC
>CADCWJ010000221.1 GCA_902806365.1 uncultured Thermomicrobiales bacterium | reverse complement strand
TCCTGCGCACCGGGAGTGGCGTCTGGATCAGGGGGACGCGGCCCACCGAACTCCTGCAGCGATGCCACCATCTGAATCTCCGCCGTCTCGGCAGGCGCGGTGGACTTGCCGTAGCCGATGACCGTGATGCCCTGGGTCGGGGCCTGGGCGGCCCCTTGGGTCAGGGCGGTGGCCGGGACCGCGAGCGTGGCGATCAGCGCGATGATCACGGTGAGAACAACTCCGCTCCGAGCCGGACCGAACCTGCCATTCATGACGCATTCCTCCTCGAATGGTCGTCCCGGCGTCGTGCTGTCACCCTGACATGCTCGCCAGGATCGTTGCTGATGTTTTCACACTAGGGGTGATTGGAAGAACATACAATAGGGTGACCGGCCAAAAGACAATGTGACCTTATGGTGGAAAAGCGTTCAGGGGCGCGGCTAGCCCGCCAGGTTTTGGGTTGCGCGGCGATGTCCAGCGGACATCCTGCATTTCCCGGACACTTCCATTGGCGGCTGTCGGCCGTTGTTCGGTCGGCCAAAGGTTCCCTTGTCGCCTTTGGCCGACCAGTGGATGCGATCCTGATTGGTCGTCGCCCTTGACACGCTAACGCTGTTAGCATAGGCTGGTGCTAACGTCGTTAGCGTCTCTATGGAGGATCCAGTGAGCAAGCACATTCGCACCGAGATCGAGATCAATGCCAGCGCTGACCGCGTTTGGGGCGTCCTGACGGATTTCGCTTCATATCCCGAGTGGAATCCATTTATCACGCGCATCTCGGGCTCACCGATCGTCGGCTCCCGAATCGAAACGTTCATCCAGCCGCCTGGCGGCCGCGGCATGCGATTCAAACCGACGGTACTGGCGTTTGCACCGGACCGGGAGTTCCGATGGCTTGGCAACGTGCTGATCCGCGGTATCTTCGATGGCGAGCACAGCTTCCGAATCGAGCGGGTGACGCAGGAGCGCGTTCGCTTTGTTCAGGAGGAGCGATTCTCCGGGATGCTCACCGTTCCGCCGCTGCTTCGCATGGCCACGCGCGGCGCGCAGGAGGGGTTCGAGGCGATGAACCAGGCACTCAAGCAGCGGGTCGAGCAGCGGGTCGAGGCTCCGGGGCACCCCGGCCAGCAACCCCGCTGAGAGGCCCGTCATTCATAACGACAAAGCCTGGCATGCTTCAGTTTCAGGCCCGATAAAGGGGTTCCCGATGCTACCTTCGTCCGTCTCGTTCGCTTCTGCCCGGATCACGACCTCCGTCGCTTACGGGTTGCTCTCGGTTGTCCTCGGCGCGGCGTTGATCGGGGCGCTGGTCGCCCCTGGTGGCGGAGGGTGGCAGGCTCTTGCGTTCGCCCTCATGCCGGACATCGCCGGTGTGCTCAGCATCGACCGCACCCTTGCCCGTGGTCAGATGCACCCACGGGCGGTCCCGTTATACAACCTCCTGCACAGCCTGGCCGGGCCAGTCGCGCTCGGGATCGCCTCCGTGGCCTGGCTCGGACTGCCATGGCTGGTGGCCAGCTTGACCTGGGCGCTCCACATCACCCTCGACCGAACGATGGGCTACGGTCCGCGCACAAAGGACGGGTTCCAGCGTGGTTGAGAGAGCGGCCGCCGACACTATGCCCCGCGCGGCCGCCGACACTATGCCCCGCGCGGCCGCGATCGTGATGGAAGCGCGGCGGATCCTCGACAGCGAGGGGAGCGAAGGGCTGACCATGCGCCGGCTCGGCGAAGCCGTCGGCATCCGGGCTCCATCCCTCTACCGGCACTTCCAGGACAAGGCCGCCGTCGAAGCCGCCCTCATGAGTGTCGGCTTCGAGGAACTCCGTACGGCCCTCGATGCCGGTGCCGCACGGGATGGAGAGTCGCTGGCGACGCTCGGCAGGGTTTATCGCGAATTCGCCCGGTCCCGGCCGCACCTCTACCGCCTGCTGACGACCGGGCGACTCCCCAGGGAACGTCTCAAACCGGGCGTCGAGGCCCGTGCCGCCGCCCCGATCATGCGGGTGACTCGTGGCGACGTTGATCTCGCCCGTTCCATCTGGGCCTTTGCCCATGGGATGGTCATTCTGGAGCTCGACGACCGTTTTCCACCGGGCGCCGACCTCGATGCCGCCTGGGCGGCCGGTCTCGCCGCCTTCGCCAGTAATATCCCAGCCAATACACCGGCCGGAATTGAAGCGGACCACATGGCTCCCCGTCAGTCGCCCGCCACGTCGGCCGAGGAGATCGCCGGCCGCTAGTCAGTCACGTCGATCCGTTTGTCGCCTGTGAGATCGTCCGCAGGAACTTTCTCCCATTCGTGAAACGCGCCGGACCTACCGCTGAGGGTTTGAATCCGGACGAATCAGGCGCCTGCATGTCGTCACGTTCACCAATCTGCTTCCGCCGTGTACTGGTTCCGTTTCAGGAGCCATGCTACGCGGCGGTCGGGAATGCAGTTCAGTCCATCACCCACTGCACGTCGGCCGGTTCGTCAACAGTGGACGGGCGGTACCCTTGGACGAACTCCCTCAGTCCGATGATCAGCCGTCCGAGACGTTGTCGTATCACGGATTCGCGTCGCACACTCCGAAAACGCGCGTTCCTGGCGCTGTCTTGCAGGCGCTGCTCATACTCCTCGGTCACGTGAGATGGATTGATGTAGCTGATGATCATGATCGGTAACCTCTCGTGGAAGCAACGTTGGGCCGGGAATCAGTTTGATGACGCTCACGGGATGAGCGCGACACGGGGGCGGTGCGGATCAGCGAAGTCCCGTATGGGCGCAGCCGCCGCAGCCTAGCCCCTGGCACATGGCGCACTGCGCACCGAAGAGGTGGACAAGGACCATGGGCAAGCGTGTGGCGACGAGCGCTGGTCTGGGGGCGAACGCCTTGGCCTCGCCGCGACTGTCCAAGAGGCAGGTACTTGCCGCCCTGGTTCTCCGCCCCATCTGGAGACGGCCGGTTCGCCTGGCATGCTTAAACGCGATCATGCTGACCACCACTCCCACTGCATGCCAGTGAGTCCAATCAATGGCCGGCGCAGCGACCAATGCCAGAATGAGATGCCAGGCAGAGCGTCTTGCACGTTCACGATGCACTCCTTTCCGGTAGGCACCCAGCCGGGTTATCTCCCGACTGCACTTACCGTAGGCTGCCGCCACCCGCGCCCGCGAGGGGCATTGTGATGAATTGCACAATTGGTTTTAGTGCGATGTGCACAGGAATTGGGCGCTTCGCGCGTATGGATGGGGAGCCCCGACGCGAGGGGTTGATGGCGGCTATCGCGCTTCCGGCGTCCTGGCGATCCTGCGTTCCGCGATCGGCACCATGGGTCGGCCGCGTTCAACGACGCGAGAGACCAGAGTTGGCTATGGCGAATCGGGGTACGCACCGAGAGGAAGCTGACGAACGGTTAATCAGCCTCCGGGGTTGGCGGAAGGCGCCTTGCTCCGATGCAACGACCGCCTCAGGCGCGTTGCGCTTTGGCCAGCGACGCAACTACCGGCGTCCCGTGGGAACGGTTTCCGCTACATGTTCCAGGGAGCACGCGGCCCGGAGCCGTCGCGGATCCGGTGACGAACCCCGGGTGAAGAGGAAGTTAACCCTCTCGACTTCATGGAATGGGGAGGTGATCCGCCAGCCCCTCAGGACCGGATCGACCGGACGGACGTCGCGATCCGGTCAAGGGCGCGGGTCAGGTTCGCCTCGGAGTTGGCGTACGACAGGCGCAGGTATCCCTCGCCGGCCGCGCCGAACGAGGTTCCGGCGATCGCCGCGACACCGTGTTCCTCCAGGAGCAGATCCGCGAACTCCTTGCTCGACAAGCCCGTCCCCGTGATATTCGGGAAGGCGTAGAAGGCGCCCTTCGGCCTCACGCAGGAGAGCCCTTCGATCTCGTTCAAGCCGTCCACGATCAGGTCGCGGCGTATATGGAACGCCGCACGGAAGCGGTCCACCTCATCCTGCGGGCCGGTGAGCGCCTCGATCCCGGCGCGCTGCACAGCGACCGACGTGCAGGAGGCGCTGTTGATCATCAGCTTGGCGATCGGGCCGACCATGTCGGGCGGGAAGAGCCCATAGCCGAGACGCCAGCCCGTCATCGCGTACGTTTTCGAGAAGCCGTCGAGGATCACGGTCCGCTCTGCCATCCCCGGGAACGACGCGATCGAGACATGCTCGCCCTCGTAGATCAGCTCGGCGTAGATCTCGTCGGCCAGCACGACGAGGTCGTGCTCGATCGCGAGCCCCGCGATCCGCTCCAGATCCGGACCGGGGATCACCCCCCCGCTCGGGTTGGCGGGGCTGTTGAGGATCAGCAGCTTCGTCCGCGCCGTGATCAGGCTCGCCAGCTCGTCGACATCAAGCGTGAATCCGCTCTCCTCCCGCAGGGGAATCGGGACCGCCGTCGCGCCCGAGAAATCGATCATCGAGCGGTAGATCGGGAATCCGGGGTCGGGATAGATCGCCTCGTCGCCGGCTTCGAGCAGCGCGAGCAGGACGAAGAACATGACCGGCTTGCCGCCAGGCGTGACGATCACCTGTTCGGGGGCGTACGACACCTTGCGGCTGCCGTTGATGTAGGTGGCGATCGCGGCGCGCAGCTCGGCATCGCCTGGTGCCGGTCCGTAGTGCGTCCAGCCGGAGTTCAGCGCGTCGGCGCCGGCGTCGATGATGTTGCGCGGCGTATCGAAATCCGGTTCGCCGACCTCGAGGTGGATCACGTCGCGGCCCTGCGCTTCGAGGGCTCTGGCGCGAACCATCACATCGAACGCGGTCTCGGTTCCGAGGCGATCCATCCGTTGTGCGAATCGGACTGACATGGCGTACGGTCTCTCCCCTGCGTGAACGGATTGCGTCGTACGGAGAATGGCACAGAAGCGAGACCGGCGGTAGCGGTGCCCCTCGATTGACCGACGGTATGGACCATGCCGGGTATCGCGGATACGCTACGCGACATCCGGAAGAAGACGGCAGACCATTGCTCGTGATCGCGCGAGCCACCTTCGCCGGCGCCCGGTTGCCGCGATCCACGCGGGGAGCACGTTGATGGCCCGCATGGCATGACAGCTGAATCACCGAAGACGCCACCACCGCCGATCTCCCGCCGCAACCTCGGCTCGGATGTCTACGGCATCCTCTGGGAATGGATCCTGGGGCACAACCTGCACCCCGGCCAGAAGCTCTCCGACCTCCATCTCAGCGAGGAACTGGGGGTGAGCAGGACGCCAGTCCGCGAGGCGTTGCATCGCCTCGTCCAGGACGGGATCGTCGAGTACGCGCCCAACCGGGGGTTCTTCGTCGCCCGCTTCTCGGCGGTCGACATCGCGGAGATCTTCGACCTGCGGGCGGCGCTCGAAGCGCTGGCCTGCCGCACCGTCGGGGAGCGCCGGCCGGTGTCCGATCTTCGACGGGCCCTCGCCGAGCTGACACGGGTGGAAGCGATGATCGCCGGGGCACGAACGGATCAGGAACGGCTCGACGCCTCGCGCGTCTTTCTCGAGATCGACCAAGGGTTTCACCGCTGGATCATCGAGCAATCCGGGAACCAGCGGCTGATCGCGATCGTCGGCGGGCTGTGGGGGCAGATCTCGGTGTTCCAGCGTGCGGGCACGCACATCCCGGGATGGATGGAGATCGCGATCGGGCAGCATCGCGAGATCATCGGCCGCCTCCTCGATGGGGAGATCGAGACGGCTGCCGATGCCCTCGCCGCGCACATCCTGGAGATGAAGACGCGGGTGCTGGCCGACATTGCGCCCCACCTCACGGCGTCCGACGACACCCCCACTGCGGAGCCAGCATGACGGCGCCCCGATGGATCTACCGCGTCGAGATCGTCGACCATGTCGAGAGCGGTGACCTGAACGCCTTTGGCGCGGACGGCTGGGAACTGGTGGCCGTCACACCGCTCGGTGCAGGCCGCCGGGAGCTGATTTTCAAGCGGCCGGCGCCGGACTTCCGGACCCGGATCACGCTCGACCAGCGGGCGGAGGTCACGGGGGCCATTGGGGAGGACACCGGGGAAGTGACGCCATGAAGCGGAGCGGTATCCTCCATCCCGCGCTCAGCCACCTGCTGGCAAGCACCGGGCACACCGATTACTTCACGATCTGCGATCGCGGATTTCCGGTGCCGCTGCGCCCGGAGCGGATCGACCTCGCGCTTGTCGAGGGAATCCCGACCGTGCTGGAGGTCCTGCGGGCCATCCACGAAGAGTTCGTTATCAACCGGGTCGTGGTCGCCGACGAGGCGGAGATGGTTAGCCCGGGACACGTCGCCGCGCTGCGGGAACTGCTGGGCCCCACGAGGGTGATGACAATGTCCCATCTGGAGCTCAAGGCGCTGAGCCAGGATGCGCGAGCAACGATCCGGACGGGGGATGCAACTCCCTACGGCAACATTATCGTCGTCTCCGGATAAGCGCCGCGGCCGGTTATTGCATACAATATGCATACTCGGTTCGCGATCTCCTGGCGGCGCATCGCTTTGCTGCGGAATGACGATGTGGCGCGGACGGACTGCCAAGGAGGGAACGTGTTCCGACTGGATGGAAAGACGGCGCTGGTGACCGGCGCGGGCTCGGGAATCGGCCGCGAGATCGCGCTTCTGTTCGCGGCCCAGGGCGCCACCGTCGCTGTCGGGGACATCGACGAACCGGCCGCCCAGTCCGTCGCCGATGAGATCACCGGCGCTGGAGATGCCGCGCTGGTGCTCCGGATCGACGTCACTGATCTCGCTTCGGTGACCGGCGGGGTGGAGGCGATCGTGGCGCAGAGCGGGGGGCTGCACATCCTCGTCAACAATGCCGGCATTGGAATGGTCGGCTCCCTGACCGAGACATCGCCGGAAGATTTTGCGCGGCTGATGTCGGTCAACGTCTACGGCGTTTACCACTGCTCCCTGGTGGCGATCAATCAGATGCTCGACCAGGATCCTCGCGGCGGGACTATTGTGAACATCGCCTCCGTCGCGGGGCAGGTCGCGGTGGCGCGGCGCTTCGCCTATGGCACAACCAAGGGCGCGGTGATCTCAATGACGCAGTCGACGGCGATGGACTACATCGACCAGGGGATTCGGTGCAACTGCATCTGCCCGGGCACGGTCGAGACCCCGTTCGTCGAGGCGTATCTCCACCGCTATCACGCCGGTGAGGTGGAGGAAACGCGGGCGCAACTCCACGCTCGGCAGCCGATCGGGAGGATGGGCCGTCCCGAGGAGATCGCGCCGCTGGCCCTCTATCTTGCGTCGGACGAGGCCGCCTATGTCACCGGCGCACAGATGACGATCGACGGCGGGCTGACCGCCCGCTAGGCATCGCACCCGGCATCGTCGTTTCCGCCCTGGCCGTCCGCGTCGTGGCCGTCCCGCAACCGGCACCGGTGGCGGTCCCGCAGAGTTCATCGAAAACGGATCCTCGTACGTCTATCCAAAGGGAATCTGCACATGTCTTCACTATCGACACCATCCACTCCCCTGCTTTCACGGGCCCAGCGTGGCGCCGTCAACCTCAACGATGTGGCGGCGCTGCTCAATCCGCGTGACGATGTCGTGATCGCGAAGGTGGCGTTGCTGCCGCGCACGAAGCTCCTTCACCAGGGTGAGGAGATCGCGATCGTCCAGATGATCCCGCCGGGGCACAAGGTCGCGATCCGCGCCGTCGGGCAGGGCCAGCCCGTACGCCGCTACGGCCAGATCATCGGCTTCGCCTCGCAGGACATCGCCCTTGGCCAGCACGTCCACTCCCACAACATCGAGGTCCACCAGGGCGAGCTCAAGCTCGATTACGCCTTCGGTGCCGACCATCAGGCCGTCGAACTCGTGCCCGAGGCTGACCGCAAGACCTTCATGGGGTACCGGCGGGCGGATGGGCGGGTCGGCACCCGGAACTACATCGGGCTGCTGGCGACGGTGAACTGCTCGTCGTCGGCGGTCGCGCGGGTGGCGGCGTATTTCCACGACAACCCGATCATGGACCAGTACCCGAACGTGACCGGGATCGCGCCGTTCCCGACCAAGGGCGGCTGCGGTGCCCATTACGGATCTTCGTATTTAGGTCAGCTCCAGCGCACGATGGCAGGCATCGTCGATCACCCGAATGTCGGGGCCTACGTCATCCTCAGCCTCGGCTGCGAGACGAACCAGCCGGACGACCTGATCGAGTCCGCGAATCTGGGCGGCGACCATCAGCCGATGGTACTGACGATCCAGCAGGACGGCGGGTTCCTGAAGACGGTGGAGGCGGGGATCGAAGCGGTCAAGCGCCTGCTGCCGGAGGCGAACAAGGCGGTCCGCGAGCCGGTCCCCGCCTCGGAGTTGATGCTCGCCCTGCAATGCGGCGGCTCGGACGGGTGGTCCGGGGTCACCGCGAATCCGGCCCTCGGCTACGCTGCCGACCTGATCGTGAAGCAGGGCGGCACGGTCGTGCTAGGGGAGACGAGCGAGGTCTACGGTGGCGAGCACCTCCTGACCCGGCGCGCCGAAACAAGCGAGGTGGGGCAGAAGCTGGTCGACAAGATCCACTGGTGGGAAGACTACACGGCGATGTTCGGCGCCTCGATCGACAACAACCCGTCCCCGGGCAACAAGCTCGGCGGGCTGACGACGATCTACGAGAAGTCGCTCGGCGCGATCGCCAAAGCCGGCACGACGCCGATGACCGATGTCGTCGACTACGCCGAGCGGGTCAAAACGCGCGGGTTCGTCCACATGGACACGCCGGGGTACGACCCGGTCTCGGTCACCGGGCAGGTCGCCGGTGGCTGCAACATCGTGGCGTTCACGACCGGACGCGGCTCCGCATTCGGGTTCAAGCCCGCGCCTTCCGTCAAGCTGGCGACGAACAGCGACCTTTACGCGCGGCAGGAACCGGACATGGACATCAACTGCGGGAAGATGCTCGACGGCTACAGCCTGGAACAGATGGGCGAGGAGATCTTCGATCGCCTCCTGGCGGTTGCCTCCGGCGAGCCCAGCAAGAGCGAGGCGGCGGGCGTCGGCGAAGAGGAGTTCAATCCCTGGATCATCGGTGCCACCCTCTAGCGTCACCGAGGTGCTGATCGACCGGTTTTCGGAGCGGCTGGAGGCCGTCGGGGGGTATGCCGCGCGGGCGGCAACGACGGAGGCGCTTGCCGAGCTGATCGGTGGAATCGCCGGAGCAACAGCGGAGATCTGGGCGTCAGGTGACGTGACGATCGCCGCGCCGGAGCTCGTCGAGATGATCACCAACGCCGGGGTTGCGGTGCGCACGCCAGCCATTCCGGGCGACGCGCGGGATCAGCCGGTCGGGCTGGCACTGGCCTCCGCCGCGATCGTCGAGACCGGGAGCGTGATCCTTGTCGAGCCCAGGGTGGCCGACCGGTCGGTGACGCTGATGACGCAAACGTTGATCGTGCTCTGCCCGGAATCCGCGCTCGTACCCTCGCTTGACGAGGCCGCGGGAATCCTGCGCGAGATCACGCGGGACGGGGCGAATTACGCGACGTTCCTGACCGGACCGAGCCGGACGGCCGACATCGAGCGCCAACTGACCGTCGGCGTGCAGGGCCCCGGCGCCCTGCACATCATCCTCGTCGAGGATCACGGTGGTGCAGGTGGGCAATCCCTGGCAACCACGTAAGGCAGCTTCTCCTCCCGAATTCGATTGTTACAGCTGTGGTGGCCCTTCGCGAATGCGCTTGAGCAGGGACGCTGCCGTCTCTTGCTCGTCCCAGCGGCTCTCGATCCACCACGTTGCGCCCGCCTGGGCCAGCGGCAGCAGGCGATCGCGGGTCCCGTCAACGTCGGCGCCGTCCGTCACGCCTTCGACTACGATCTCGAACGGGTTCGACGCCGTGCGATGCGCCTCCATCCACCCCTTGATCTCAGCGATCGTTTCGGCCGAGAGGTCTCCACCCGGCGTCGCGCCGGGGGACATATCGACCGCGATGATGCCATCCCACCGTGCCGATCGTGCAAGTGACTTCTCATGTGGCCAGGCGCCGACGGTCCAGACCGGGATGCGAGGCTGCTGGATCGGACATGGCCGGAATTCGAGATTGGTCGCCTGGTAGTGCGTGCCGTGAAAGTCGAATGGTTCACCGGTCCAGGCTTTCTCGAGGATCGCCAGGCACTCGTCGAGTTTCTGGGCGCGCAGCTTGCGGGCTGGATCGTCCGTATTGACACGGGAATAGCCGCCGTCCCACTCGCCGCCGAACCCGACCGGGATCACGAGCCGCCCATTCGAGAGGTTGTCCAGGGTCAGGGTCTCGCGAGCGATCTTCCATGGCCGCCTCCGGGCGAGCGAAAACACCATCGCGCCCAGCGTGATGCGCTCAGTGACCGTCGCCATCGCGCCCAGCGTCACCCAGGGATCGAACACCTCGCGCGAACCGATACAGATGTCGTCCCATGCGAAGATACCATCCCAGCCATGAGCCTCGGCTTGTCGAGCCATTTCAATGTAGTCGTGGATACCGCCGAACGATGTAACGACGCCGAACTTCATCGTCGGTCCTTTCCGAACGGTTCGGGGTCCGGTCATCCTTCACACGCTGTGGGTCCGCGTCCAGCGCGTCGCATCGGCCGGGCACGGCGTCCAGGCGTTCACCTTGCTCGGCCGCAGGATGTGCCAGCCCTCACCGATCCCGCCATCCGGGGACGTGCTGTCCGGCTGTCAGTCGCGCTTGGCGGCGGGGATTGATCGTCGATCGCCTGGGAAAGCGCCACGAGCCGGTAGTGGATTCGGCCGCGGCCGAGCCCGGCCACTACGGCTTCGGCGGTCCCTGACGGATCCGGCGCCGGAGCGATTCCGGCGTCTCCCCCTCGATCCACCGGCTCTCGATCCACCAGGTGGCGCCCGCCTCGGCCAGCGGCCCTATCCGCTCGCGGATGGCTGCCGGATCGTCGCCGTCAGTGATCCCTTCCAGCACGACATCGAACGGCGCAGCGTCTTCGCGGCGGGCGCTCATCCAGTCCCGGATCTCTCGCACTCGCGCCGCCGCGATCGGCTCGTCCGGGTCCCGGCTCGTCATGTCATAGGGAATGATGCCGTCCCAGCGCGCCGCCCGGTCCAGCGATCGCTCATGCGGCCAGGCGCCCACTGCCCAGATCGGGATGCGCGGTCGCTGCACGGGTCGCGGCTGCACCTGCATCCCGTCAACCTGGTAGTGCTTGCCCGGGAAGCTGAACGGTTCGCCCGTCCATGCCCGGACCATGATCTCCAGAGCCTCGTCGAGGCGCTCGGCCCGCTCGCGGCGATCCGTCGCCTCGGGACGCACCCTGGCATAGGGAGGGGTGTCGATCGCGCCCAGGCCGACCGGGATCACGAGCCGTCCGTTCGAAAGGTGGTCGACCGTGGTCGCCTGATTGACGACGTTCCACGGCCGGCGTCGCGACAGGGCGAAGATCATGGCGCCCAGTGTCACCCGTTCGGTCCGCATGGCCGCCGCGGCCAGCAGCGACCACGGATCGAAGCCGCCGCCATCGAACGTGAAGAAGCCGTCCCAGCCGTGCGCCTCGGTCTCGACCGCTAGCTCGACCATCTCCGGCGGCGAGCCGGCGACGGCAATGAACCCGTATTTCATCTCCGCTTCTCCTTCACGCCCGGGTTGCGATGGACCGTGATCGCCATGTTGGCGACACCGTTTTGGGTGCTGCGCGGACCGGCTCCAAAGATCGCCCTATCGCTGTTGAACGTCGCCAGGACCGGAACCGCGTGCGGAACTCCATCGCGGGACGCCGTGCAGACCCAGTACGACTTGCCCGCCGCGAACCGCGCCGCCACATCCGGCCACTCCAGCGTGCCCTCCAGTCCCCCGGGCGCACCGTATTTCGGCATGACCGGCCGGCTCTTCCGCCATGTCCCATTCCGGTTGATCTCGGCAGGCATGGTCTTCCCTTCTTTCTCGTGACT
>CADCWJ010000220.1 GCA_902806365.1 uncultured Thermomicrobiales bacterium | reverse complement strand
GCGGTGGGGTAGGCGAGGCCGATCCCCAGCGCCGTGGTCATCCAGCCGGCCACGGCGACCGGATACCAGATATCCCGGAACACGACGATGCAACCGAGGAGGCTGGCGGTGCCGGCGAGGGCAAGGCCGAGACCCAGGTTCATCCGGAACGGACGGCCCGCGGGGCCACTGATCCGATCCCAGCGCGCCTGCGCCAGCGATCCCGCCGTCCACGTCAACGAGCCGATCGTGAGCGCGGTTCCAGCGACTGCCACCGAGACGCCCCCGAACTCCTTCAGCGAGAAGATCATGTAGGTCTCCACGACGATGAATCCCCCAAAGAGGAGACTGCGCGCCGCGATCGCCGCCGGAAGCACCGGCCGGGCCCGGAACGTCCCCTCCGGCAACAGCCGCTGGAGGGCTGGCGCCAGCGCCCCGAGCCCAGCAATCGTGACCACGAGCGCCAGCGGCCACGGCCGAAGCTCCGGCCCGGTCAGGAACACCCCGGTCGCCCCGGCGAGCAGGACCGACAGCACGAGGCGGCTGGAGCCGTCGGAGCCGGCCGCGCGATCGGTCCGCCGCGTCACGCGCCGGTAGCCAGGCATGGTCAGCGGCGCGATGACGGCAATGATCGGAAGGAATCCAAGGAAGACGAACCGCCAGCTGTACTGCTCGGCGATCACGCCGGAGATTGCCGGCCCGAGGAGCGACGGGACCACGAACGCCGTCGAGATCGTGGCCAGCATCGCCGGCCGCAACCGGTCATCGTAGTTCGTGCTGACGGTCGCGTAGACACACGCGAACACGCCGCCAGAGCCGAACCCCTGCAGCGCCCGGCCGACAAAGAAGAGCTGGACCGAAGGAGCCGCTGCAGAGACCAGGCAGCCGATCGCAAGGAGGAGGAGATGGAACAGGAAGACCTGCGCTGGCGGGCGCCGGTCCACCTCCTGACCGGCAAGCACCGTGCCGACGATCTGGGGCAGGATGAACGAGGTGAAGATCCAGCCATACACCGACCTCGCCCGGAGATCGTCGGCGAGAAGCGGTGCCATCGTTGCGACGGTAATGCCCTGGAGCGCGACGATAGTGACGGCGAGAATCGATCCGATCGTCAGCGACCGGTGTTCACGAGCCCAGATCGAGGCCGGCGCGCTCGCCGGGTCCCGGTGAAGACGGGGGGTCAACGGGTGTGCCGCCTCCGGAATGGGGATCGCTCAACCAGCGGCATCCGTCACCTCCGCGCCGGTGGTGCGCCGCGTCCCGCCAAAGATGGCAACCAGTGGTCGCGTCCTATCGACGGGCCAGGTCGCAGACAGTGGTCCAGACCGGGTAGGCAAGGGCGGCAACCTGTTCCAGCAGCGCGGGAAGATCAAGCCGGGAACACACCCCGGCCAGCCCGGTCGCAGCCGGCGCGGCGGCAATTTGGGACGCCGCCCCGTCATCGATCAGAAGCAACCGCAACGGGATCGCCAGCATGACCGCCACGGCGAGCCACAGGACAACACCAAAGACCCGCTTCCGCCGGCCCTGCGGGGGGTCGAGCTCGAACAGGAATCGCCGGGATCCCTCCTGGTCGTCCAATGATGTTGCTCCAGTCTGAACGTGTTGACGCGGGCATGAGTTGTGGACCCGGTTGACTCGCTTCCGCCAGTATGCCTTATCCGGGCAATGGCGAGCACGTCATTTTATTAACGCCTGGTTGCCTTGCCGTCCCCGGAGAAGGCCGGTAGCGGGCGGTTCAGGCGGTCGCCACATTGGCGTCCGGATCCGCCTCCGTCACCGGGATGAGGTAGACGCGGCGGGAGACCTCGCGAAAGCCGAGCCGGGCGGCGGCGGCCAGCGACGCCGCGTTGGTCCCACCGCAGCTCCAGACAGGAGTCCGGCGATCGGCCGTGATCGCATTGGCGACGAGGGCGGCGGCGGCGGTCGCCAGCCCCTGGCGTCGCCAGCCCGGGACCGTCGTCACGCCGAGATCGGCATACGACTCACTGATCGCGAAGGTGTGGGCGATCGAGACGACACGACCGTCACGGATGGCACCGGCAACATGACCGTGCCGCAAGTTCTCCAGCAGCCACGCCTCGTCTATCCCACCCAACTCGTCGGGCGTCGACCGGAACAGCGCGACATCGGCCGGGGTCATCAGGCGGACATCCGGCACGGAACCCTCCGGCGCGGGCGCATCGAGGACGTGGTAGACATCGTCCTGGGTGCGGACCGCCGCTGCCCCGGCGGCGCGGCCGACGTCTCCCGCGAGCGTGCCGGCGAGATCGGCGGGGACGTTGAGGCAGGTCCAGCCGGAGAGCGATGGCAGGATGCTGGCGATCGCCCCGGCGGCGCCGAACGCGATCGGCTCTTCCGGGTAGACGGTCGACTGGATAATCACACCGTCAGGATCGTGCGGGCTGCCGACGCAGACGACCTCGCACGTCCCGTGCTGGAGCATGTGAAGGGGGATCACCGTTTCCGGCGATTCTCCCAGCCACTCCGCGATCGCGGCGAACTCGTGCGTATGGTCGTGCGAGGTCGTGTCTGATGGCCGCGATCCATTGTCCTGTTGCACGATATCTTCTCGCCTGCCTTGCCGGTTGTGCCCTGTCGAACCGGACGGCCATGCCTTCCCGCGACGCGGACGACGGCCAATCCCACGAACAAGCAGAACCCCGGGATCATCGCCGCCCCAAAGCGGTAAGAGGACCCCGGGGAATAGATGGTGACGAATATACCCCCGATTTGCTCGTCAATGCGCAGTTTCGCCCGAGCCTGATGTTCGGATTGTGGAGCGTATCACCGAGCTGCCCCTGGGGAACATCCACTTTGGTAGCCCGACGAGGGCATCGGGATAGACGCCGATCAGGTTTCGCCGGAGCGATCTCCTTGCCACTCCGGCCGGATCATCCCGAAGCGGCAAGAGCAACACACACTACCAGCAACCGGAGCCAGGCGTTCAACCACAGCAAAGATCTCGTCCGGTCGCGCAGCGGCTTGAGAATCGGCCATGTCTGCCTGGTCCTGCTCCGGGAAAGCTGGGCGTGGCAAACAGGCTTGGCACCTCAGTGGCTCCCGGCCAACACCTCGGCATCGATCCCTGGGCCATTGCCTGGATCGATGACGTCGCCCCCGCCGGCCCGGCCGCGCGGCAAACCGCCACACGTGCCGTGAGCCAGCAGAGCGAACGCCGATCAGACGCGAGGAAGAACGGCAGCCCGGCCATCCCCATTCGAAAGCACATGATCCGGATAGTGAGCGGGCCGGTGGATCACGCTCTTGACATCACTCCAGTTCCGCTTCTGGAGCCGGCGATGGAGAGCCAGCGCCTGTGCCACCACCTGATCCATGTTGTAGTACTTGTAGGTGGCGAGTCGACCGGCGAAGTGAACGCCCGGTGTCGCCTCGGCCAGGGCCTGGTAGCGCTTGTACAACTCGGCGTTCTCGGGATTCGGGACCGGATAGTAAGGATCACCATCGGCACACGGGTACTCGCGCACGATCGTCGTCCGCGGGTGATCCTGGCCTGTCAGGTGCTTGAACTCGGTCACCCGGGTGAACTCGTAATCGTTCGGGTAGTTGACGGTGCCCACGGGCTGGTAATTGGGTGAATCCAACGTTTCGAAGTCGAACCGGATCGAGCGGTACGGCAACTTGCCGAATCGCTCATCGAAGAAGGTGTCGATCGGTCCCGTGTAGATCATTTCCCGGAAGGGGAAATAGGATTCCACCTCGCGGTAGTCGGTGTTGAGCAGCACATGGATATTCGGGTGGTCGAGCATCCGCT
>CADCWJ010000219.1 GCA_902806365.1 uncultured Thermomicrobiales bacterium | reverse complement strand
CTCAGTGCGCGGAGTCAGCCCGGCAGATGTGGTTCTTCAAAGCGGGGTCTGCGGCACGAATCGTCGGACACCACGGGTCATTGAAGAGGGCCAACGCCGCTGCCGACAACACCGAGTGCGGGGCTTGGAGGGCGGGCGCCAGTTCACTGCGACCGCTTACCGGTGGCGTCGAGGTCGCTCTCCTGGACCCGTCGACAGTGTTCGGAGTAGGAGCCCTCGCCGGTGTGGATTGCACAACCGCTACGACAGAGAGGAGCACCGCGGTTACGGCGACGGCGGCGAACGTTGTTCGGTTCCTGAGTCGCACCCTGGAATGCCTCCTCCACCGGATCAGCACGATGATAGTGCTGTGTGCGCGGAGAGCGACCGAAAGGTACGTGCCGCTCCTCATCGGCCGCCTCCGCACGCGGGCCGAGTGGTATCAGCGTATGCGGGCGATACCGTTCGGGTCAGAAATTGCCGCCGGCTCCGGCAGAGGCGGTGATTGCCCATACGATGACGCCGGCAAATCCGTGGACAGTCCGGTCCGCCACACCCCGCAACAGAATGTCGGTTCGCTGCCGGCAGGGACCCGTCACGGCAACGGCACCCGAACCAGCCCTCCGACGAACGTCGCCGCGTCAAGAAGTTCCGGTGTCACACGAACCCCTGTGATTCGCTCGGCCAATGCAAAGGCCGCAGCAGTGTGACCCTTGAAGGTCCTCTCTTCGCCTTCACGCAGATCGAAGCCGGCGCTCCTCATCTCAGGCACGGCTTCGTCGGCGCGAGTCCCCTCGCGCCTTAAGGGGAACAGCGGCTCGAAGTACAGGGCGACCTCGCCGTCCTCGAGCCAGAGGAACTGGTCGAAGGCGTTCACGTTGCGGAAGTGGCCCACCGTCGAGGTTCCTTTGGACACCGCCGCCATGACTGAACGCGTCACACCGATGAATCCATTCTCTTCGAACATCACAGACCAGCCATCTGCTTGGGTCACCGCAACGAACAGCTGTCGACCTTCGTGGGCAACCCATGCCTCCGAGGCCGGTTCAATGATTGCGCCGGCCCCCCGGATGCGGACCCTGTCCTGAACGTGGAGCCGATCGAGCACCTCACACGGGGGAAGCGCTCGCACGAACGTCAGGCAGTACGCGCCGAGGGGCCAAAGGTTCGAATCGGCGATCCACCGGTAGTCCGAGCTTGTTGCTGACATGTCTCGATTCTCACCGGCAGCCCCCATCTTCGCCGGTGAAACCGCCGCAGTGTCGCGCAATGCTCGGGAAGACCCAGTCGTCGCCGCCGGACAAGGCGCCGAATGCCAGCTCGGGTACACACCCATCGGAAGAAGCAAGGGCAAAGAACGCTCTTGTCGTCAAGACCCCGTGGGCACTGGCACGCCCAACCGCGTTCCGTGGCGTGACCGAGAAGTGCCGTGGTGCATTGGTCGGGTGACGCGCTAACCCGACCGGGATCGGCGGTGCCCGGTGTTACTGCTCGGGTCGCAACGGCGGCCCGCCGAGGTACTTGGTCGCGTGCCGAGGTTGGCCGTTCAGTGAGGTCGCTTCCTCGCAGCGGCTCGACGCTCCGATCGGTTCATGTGCCGTTCCTCGGGGATGGCGGCACGTTGCCGCTCCCAGGAATCCGGAAGCTCGGTCAAGGCCGCTCGTACGCGCTCGATCTCGTGGGGCGTCTGGTTGCGCAGGGCCTCGAAAACCTCGGCGGAGACCACCGAAGCGAGCATGTGCAGCACCTCGTGCCGCTCATAGCCGGCGGCGAGAAGCCGCACCGCGGTCTCCCACATCTCTGGCGGGTCGTTAGCCCACAGCTGGTTGGCGACGATCTCATGCATGGCGATGTGCAGGACCGGATTGACCGTCGCGCCTCCGACATGGACCTCGCGCTGTCCACTGGCCAGAGCCTGGTGGAACTCAGGATGCTCGGCTTGGATGAGTAGTCGGCGGTTGTCCTCGTCGTCGCGGTCCAGCAGCGACAGTTCGATCTCGTCGTACTCACCTTCAGCGAACGGCACTGCGAAGGCTTGGCGCTCGTCGTCGCTCACGGCAAATGACGCTACCGCTCTCACTTCATCGGGATGTGCCGGACTGCATCGATCGGGCGACGCGGCAACGCGACCAGGATCCGCGGTGCCGGCCTTTACCGCTCGGGTCGCTGGCCGTGCCCACGACGTCTTTGGTCGTTGAACACCGGCGGTAGTCATCGCCAGCCCTCAACCATTGAGGCCCCGGCTCCTACGGGTGCGGCAAGAGCGTCTCGGCGAGGGTCTCTTCCAGCCAGGCGGCGTACTCGTCCGACGTCCAGCCCTGGACGTCGCACAACATCCGCGCCACGTCTGGGCTAGCCAGCGTCCACACGACCTGGGCGGCCCGCTCTACGGAAGTGCGCAGCGTCGTGATAGCCCCGAGCCATTCGACGACGGTCCGCATGAACTGGAACCGGTAGCCCTCGATCTCCTCTCGCACGACGGCCATCTCGGGCTCGACGGCCTTCGCCGTCCGCAGGACCTCGGAGGCGGGACGGACGCGTTCGGACATGGCGGCGTAGTCGCGGGCGAAAGTCCGGAGGAACTGCCGCGGGTCTCGCTCCTCACGGAGCCGGCGCACTTCGGGCCGGTCGAGGACGCTCGCCTCGCCGCCAGGAGCGAGACGGATGTCGAGTAGGGCCGTCAGTAGCCGGGCCTTGCTGCCGAAGGTGGCGTACACGGTGTCGGGGGCCACCGCGGCGGCATCGGCGATCTGCCGGATCGTGGTCGTACCGTAGCCCTGGCGAATGAACAGATCGCCCGCAGCATCGAGGATCCGTGCGCGGGTCAGGGCCGCCTGCTCTTGACGGAGGGCTGACTGGTAGCGGCGGTTCTTGACCGGCTCGGTCATTTCATCCTAGTATCACTCTGATTCACCGAGTATAACTCGGATGAACGAGCGGGAGGGGACGATGATGAACGAGGTCGAGGAGTTCCTGGCGGGCACGATGCCGAGGTTCATTGATGCGCAGCTCGCGCTCCACAACGGCGACGTCGAGCCTTGGCTGGCCATATGGTCGAAACACGATCCCGTGACGGTGTTCGGCGCCTGGGTTTCGAAGGCGGGCTGGGACGACCT
>CADCWJ010000218.1 GCA_902806365.1 uncultured Thermomicrobiales bacterium | reverse complement strand
GCGACCGTGCGCGAGCTCGTTTCGAACTCCGCGGGCGTCATTCGCGACGGCGTCGATGCCACCTTCTGGGCACACGGCCGACCGTTTCCGAACGATGACGCGTTGCTGGAGCTGTCGATCCGCGAGGGCGCCGTCCGCCAGCCGGAAGCGACATTCAAGTACTCCAACATCGGGTTCTCGCTGCTCGGCATGATCATCGGCAAGGCGGCGGGCAGCACGTACCACGCGTACGCGAAGACCGCGCTCATCGAGAAGCTCGGGCTCCGGAACACCGGACCGGAACTGGACGAGGCGCGCCTGTCCGATTACGCGGCAGGTCATAGCGGTATCCTCAGCCGGACTGACCGCCGAGTCATCCCGCACGTCGACACGCATGCCATGGCGGCGGCAACTGGGTTCTATTCCACAGCGGAGGACATGGTGCAGTTTGCCTCCGCGCACTTCTTCGGCGATGACCGTCTCATCAGTGATCGTTCGAAGAACGAGATGCAGCGACCCGTGTGGACGGGCCTGAGTCCCGACGCACCGCAGGACGGCTACGGGTACGGCACAACCGTGCACCACTACGACGAGCATCGTATGGTCGGTCACTCGGGCGGGTATCCGGGGCACATCACCCGCACGATGTGGGACCCGAACGAGGGCCTCGCGATCTCCGTGCTGACGAACGCTGTAGATGGACCAGCGGAGGAGCTTGCAGCCGGCATCCTGAAGATCCTCGACAAGGCGCGTGAAACGTCGCCGAAAATGCCGCTCAGCTCCGGTCTCGTCAATAGTGCGGAGATAACACCACCCGCGGCGCCGGACGGGGAGATTGATCTCGGCATCTTCACCGGTCGCTTCGCCGCGCTCTGGGGCGTGACGGACGTCTTCGTCCTGGGAGGCAAGCTCTTCGCGAGCAGCCCGGTTGGACCGTCGCCCATTGTCCAACCGTTTGAGCTGGCGGTCATTGACGAGGACACCCTGCGCATCCTGAGCGGCTCGCCGTACGGGTCGGTCGGTGAACTCTTCCGATACGAACGCGACGCCGACGGCAAGATCCTAAGCCTCTTCACCGGCGGCATGAAAACCTGGCCAATCGAGGACTACCGCGCTCACGACCAGTTGCTGTAGACCCGGTCGCGGTCACACGTATATGGACGCGCGAGAATCGCCCACGGTGTCCCCGGTGCCAGACGTGATGCGGGTCGAGAGCGTGGAGTGATTGAGAACAAGGCGCGTCGATCCGGCGAAAGCGACGCAGGGTCGCATCAGCACCTAATACCAGGTCCGCTCAGCTCGGCCCGTCGGACCAGGAGTGATCAGCTTTCGGCCAGGTGACCGCGTCACGGGGTTGTTCAAGCACGCCTACAGCCGATTCTG
>CADCWJ010000217.1 GCA_902806365.1 uncultured Thermomicrobiales bacterium | reverse complement strand
GCGCAATGGTCCGGGCCACCGGGCCACCCCCCTGCCCGTCCCGACCGATCTGCGTCAGTTCGTACAACTGGTAACCCGCCGCGATCAACCCGAGCGCGACCCCGATCAGCGTGAAGACCGGCGCCATATCGAAGCGCTGATCGAGGAAAACGCCAAGACCGATGAAAAAGATCAGGGAGATCACGACCGAGAATCCGAGGCCCGCCGCTACCCCGGCCGATTGCGCCCCATCACTGACTCGTTTCGGCAGCGGATCCTCGGCCACGTCGCCCCCTGTTTCGTTTGCGAATAATATCACAATCTTCAATGTGGGGCCGCCGACTATGGCATGGACTGGTTCTGTCGTTATGGCCGAAGCGTACTCGCTTCGGGCGGACATGTCACGACCAGATTGCCCGTGACCCGGCGCCACCAGGCTTGCGGGGTTGGACGGCACCATTGCCCTGAGGCGGCTTTCCAGTTGGGCCGGAAGACGTGACCTCACCGGTCAATTGCGATATCTGTTCCGTGATGAAGGTAGAGGGGACATCAGCGGACAAGGAATCCTTCACCGATGGCGTCTCCAGGGTCGACGACGAACTGGTGTAGCCCCGTCACCGCGCCGCTGCCCGCGATCTCGGTGACGACGCCGGGGAACTCGCCGACCGGCGCATCCATCACGATCCTCCCGGTGAACACGCTGTCGATAATGCTTTCGTTGACAAAGGTATCGCCTACCGCGAGCTGGCCATCGGCGGCCCGGCAGGCCATAAGGGCGGATGTGCCGGTCCCGCAGGGAGAGCGGTCGATCGCCCCGTCGGCATAGACGGTGACATTGCGCAGCGACGAATCGGGAGACACCGGCGGTCCCGTGATGATCGTCCCATACATCCCGGCCAGCTCGGCATCCAGCGGGTGCACGACATCGAGCGCGTTGCTGACCGCGTGCTTGACGGCCATGCCGGCATCGATCAATTCCAGCGAACGAGCGTCCCCCAGCGAGAGCCCGAGCGCCTCGCCGGGGACGATCGCGTACCAGGCGCCGCCAAAGGCCACGTCCACCGTGACCTGCTTCTCGCCAGCGACGATCTCAAGAGCCCTGACCTGCCGGAAGGCGGGGACGTTGCGAAATCTCACGGCACGCACGCGCCCGTGGTCCACGGAGGCACGCGCCTGGATGACCCCGGCCGGCGTCTCGTAGGTGATGCGCGTCTCCGGCCCCTGGTCGGGGAATGCACCGGTCTCGATCAATGCAGTGGTTAGGGCGATGATCCCATGCCCGCACATCGTGCTGTATCCACCGTTCGTCATGAAGATGACGCCGTAATCGGCGTTGGTGAGCGAGGGGCGGGTTAGAACCGCGCCATACATGTCGGCGTGGCCGCGCGGTTCGTGGAGCAGCAGGCGGCGAATGTGATCGTGGTGGGCGCGCATCTGGTCCCGGCGGTCACGCAGGGTGGCACCCGGTAGTGGCGGGATACCATGCGTGACAATCCGAAGCGGCTGCCCCGCGGCGTGGGCGTCGATCGTCGAAAAGATCCGGTTCAGGTGCATCGCCTAATCCCCAGCGAGGCGTGATCGCATCGCCGTACCCGGTCCCGGTTCACTCGGCGCCGGCCCGGCTACCACCACCCGTAAGGCACGTTGTAGCGCGGATCGAGCTCCGGGTGACATGCGCCCTGGAGCAACCGGCCGAGGCGAACCACGACCATATCGAGCTCGATCGAGCTGAGATGATTCTTGAGATCCGCGCGAATCGCCTTGCGCTCGGCATGGAGACGAGTCACATCCTCCATCAACGCCCCGGAGATGGGAAGCCCGGAGAACTGGTGGAGCACTGTCTTGAGCTTGGGATCCTTGTTGAACGTCAGCCCGTGGTCGATTCCCCACACCTTGCCGTTCACGTCCAGCAGGCAATGACCGATCTTGCGGTCGGCGTTGTTGGAGATATGGTCGAACAGGACCATCCGCTCGATCGGAAGGGTGCGCCGCCCCCACAGCTCGTGATCGTCACCGCGATCCTGTTTGGGCTCGACGTAGAGTTGAAGGGAGCCGATGCCGTGCGGGCCCTCGCGAATCACCGTCGGGGGCACGATGTCCCAGCCGAGGCGTTTGCTGAGAAGGTAGGAAGCGTGCTCGCGGAGGTAGAGCGTTCCGTGCGGAAAATCCCAAAGGGGGTTCTCCCCAGCCCTTGGCTTGTAGATGCCGAGATGATCGCGCTGGTCACCGGTCTCGAGTGCCACCGCGAAGGTGTAGTTCGATCCCCACGGCACGACCTTGGCGGCGGTGATCTCGGCGTTCTGCAAGAGCTCCAACGCCTCGTCTTCCGCTAGCACCGGTTGGGGAACGGGCTCGCCGGTTTCCTCATTCTGGAGGCGAAGGTGCAAGTCTGGCATGAGCATCCGTGGGAAAGAACGAGTCGGACGGCCGGTCGATCACGCTTCCGCGATTCTACCCCGTTCGGAGCGGTCCAGCAGGCGCACGGCGGGGGAGGCAGTCGCGGGATCGGGAACACACGGGTACAATCGGCGCAGCCTCCGGACCGGCGACGGCAACCACCCCGAATCAAGGAGCCCAGCCTCGATGAAGATCGTCCGTTTTCTCGATGCGTCGTCGAATCAGCCAACCTACGGGATCGTCGAAGGGACGACGGTGTACGCGGCAAGCGGCGACCTTTTCGAGGGCCTCGCCAAGGGTGACGTGGTCGGCGAGCTGGATGGGCTCACGGTGCTCGCGCCGCTCGATCCGGGCAAGGTGATCGCGATCGGGATGAACTATCTCAAGCACGTCAAGGAGCTGGACGCCTCGCGGGAGGTGCCGACCGAGCCGGTCGTGTTCATGAAACCGCAATCGGCGATCATTGGTCCCGGCACGGCGATCGAGCTTGCCTACCCGGAGAACGACACCCACTACGAGGCCGAGCTGGTGGTCGTGATCGGTAAGCGGGCGAAGCGCGTTGCCGAAGCCGAGGCGCTCGACTACGTGCTTGGCTACACCGCTGGCAATGACGTTTCCGACCGGGTGCAGCAGATGGCGGGCATCCAGTGGATCCGGGGCAAAGGGTACGACACGTATCTTCCGCTCGGACCGGTCATCGAGACCGATCTCGACCCGGGCAACGCGACGGTCCGGTCGCGGCTCAACGGTGAGCCCCGGCAAGACGACAACACGGATGGCCTCATCTTCAACGTGCCGTTCCTGATCGCGTTCCTGAGCGACGTGATGACCCTCAACCCGGGCGACATCATCATGACCGGCACACCGCACGGGGTGGGCGGGATGAAGGCGGGCGACACGATCGAGGTCGAGGTCGGCGGGGTCGGGGTGCTCAGCAACCCCGTCGTGAACCGCGCCTGACCGCCTGATCGTCGTCGCCGTCGTACACTTGCTCCTCGTGCGCGTGCCCTGGCCACAGCTGGTCAGCGCACGACCGGGTTTCTATCCAGATCGATCTAACCGGAACTTGGCCGGCCGGCACTGTCATGGGAGAGGGGCTGAACGATGCGCGTCACGATCTTCGGCACTGGATACGTTGGACTGGTCACCGGGGCTTGCTTCGCCGAAAGCGGCAACCACGTCTGCTGTGTGGATATCGACGTCCAGAAGGTGGAGGCGTTACGGCGCGGAGAGATCCCGATCTTCGAGCCGGGCCTTGCCGAGCTGGTCGAGCAGAACACGGCGGCGAACCGGTTGTTCTTCACGACCGATCCAGGCGAAGGCATCGAACACGGCAAGATCGTCTTCATCGCGGTCGGCACCCCGGCCAACGAAGACGGCTCATCGGACCTGCAGTATGTCGAGACGGTCGCGCGCACCATCGGCTCGATGCTTGGCAAGCCAACGCTGATCGTCAATAAGTCAACCGTGCCGGTCGGATCGGCGGATCTCGTCCGCTCAATCATCCAGGGCGAGCTCGATCGCCGGGAGGTTCGGATCCCGTTCGACGTCGTCAGCAATCCCGAGTTCCTCAAGGAAGGCGCCGCGATCGACGACTTTATGCGCCCAGACCGGATCATCGTTGGGGCCGACAATCCGCAGAGCATCGAGCTGATGCGGCAGCTCTACCAGCCATTCAACCGAAACCACAACCGCTTCATGGTGATGGATATCCGCTCGGCGGAGCTAACGAAGTATGCCGCCAACGCGATGCTCGCAACGAAAATCTCGTTCATGAACGAGATCGCCAACATTGCGGAACGGACCGGCGCGAACATCGAGAATGTCCGTCTCGGGATCGGCTCGGATTCACGGATCGGGTACGACTTCATCTATGCCGGCATCGGGTACGGTGGGTCGTGCTTTCCGAAGGACATCCGGGCGCTCGAGAACACGGCCTCCGCGCACGGGTATGAGGCGCAGCTCGTCGGCGCGGTCGAGGCGGTCAACCGCCGCCAGAAGCGCGTTCTGCTCGACAAGATCCTCAACCACTTCGGCCATGACGTAGAGGGCAAGACGTTCGCCGTCTGGGGGCTCGCCTTTAAGCCGAAGACCGATGACATACGGGATGCACCGAGCCGGGTCGTCGTCGAGGGCCTGCTCGACGCCGGCGCGCGGGTGCAGGCGTTCGATCCCGAGGCGATGGAGTCCACCCGGTCGCTGTATGGCGACCGTCCCGGTCTGGAGCTGTGCCGCATCCGCGACGACGCGCCGCGTGGCGCGGACGCACTGGTGATCTGCACGGAATGGCGGCAGTTCAGGAGCCCGGATTGGGAATTGCTCCGGACCGAGCTCCGGGAGCGCGTAATCTTCGACGGCCGCAATATCTACGACCCGGAGCGGACCACCCGCGAAGGATTCACCTACTACGGGATCGGGCTCGGGGCGCAACTGTCACGATCGACTTCCGTACTGGACATGGAACCGGATTTCCTTGCTCAGCCAGTCACCGCCGATTAGAGCGGAAGCGCCTGATCACAGGACGCAGAGCCGAGGCCGACGAGCGGGAAGTAGAGGCAATATGCCGGGACGGCCCGCTAATGGCGTCGGTGCCGTCCCGGTGGCGCGACGCCGAACATCGCTCTCCAGAGTACCAGCGACCGCGCCCGGCACCTCGAAGAGCGATCAGCCGAGAATCAAACGATCCGAGACCATGACCGCAAAGAGCCCGGCGAGATACCACAGGGAATAGAAGAATGTCTTCCGGGCCAGGGCCTTGCTCGGGTCCTGAAGCAGTTGCCAGGCCATCCACAGGAAGTATCCACCGAGGGAAACCGCGCCGACCAGGTAGAGCCAGCTCATCCCGAACGGCACCAGCAGCAGCGTGACCGCCGTCAGCAGGATCGTGTAGAGGAAGATCTGCCGGCGCGTCTCCTCCTCCCCGGCCACCACCGGCAGCATC
>CADCWJ010000216.1 GCA_902806365.1 uncultured Thermomicrobiales bacterium | reverse complement strand
GCGGTCTACGCCTTCGCGCGCCGGATTGGGATGACGTCACTCCCTGCACTGTTCGCAAGCACCGCCTTTGCGATCGGTCCCGTCACGTACGGGATGACAACCGACCGGATCGCGATCTCGACGCAGTATCCGTCGATCGCGCTGGGGTTGCTTGCGGCCGAGATGGCGCTGCGCTCGACGCGGCTGGCTGGGTTTCTCTCCTGGACCGCGTTGGGGGGGCTCGCGCTGAGCCAGAACATCGCCTCCTGGCCGGCCCAGGGCTCGCTCTATACGGCAATGTACATCGCGGGCTGGCTGGCCTACCGCTGGCTGTTCGCTCCGCTCCCCGATGTCGGGTCGCGCCTCGCGCATCTGAAAAGGGCGATACTCTTCGGCGCGGGCATGCTCGTGATGGCGATCGCGTTCGCCGGAGCGGCATTTTGGCCCGCCCTGGAGTACACGGGCCAGTCGACGATCGCGGGCGGCAACTACACCAACGCTGTGCAGGGGGTCAACCTGCCCACCGCCCCGATCGTCAACCTGATCGGCGTGATCCTCGGCGACACGCCCTATTCCCGGCTGACGGCGACGAGCGGCGCGGTCATTCTGCTTGCGCTGTTCGCGGTCGGGATGTGGCGAAACCGCTACGGCGTTCCGTTTTTTGCAGTTGCGTCGTGGCTCTTCATTGACATCTCCGCAAACGAGTCGTTGACCTTGCGCTTCTTCTATCTCATTCCATATTTCGAGCACATCCATGCGCACCGGCCGAGTGCCGCCAGCGCCTACGTCTATCCAGCGTTTTTCCTGCTCGCTGCCGCAGGGCTTCAGTTCCTGATCGAGGAGGTCAGAGCGTCACGCATTCTTCGCGCGCTGGCAATCGCGAGTGTGGCGTTCGCCGGGCTCGTCGCGCTGTGCCGGTGGCGGGATCTACCGGTCGGTGCCTGGCCGATCGGCACGGCGGTGGTCGCGGCGCTGCTGATCCTGCTCTGCGCGCTCCGCCTGGGCGGGGTATCGACCGGTTGGAGCGCGCGCCTGCCCCAGTTCGGTGCGGGGATCCTGGTCGCCGTACTTCTGCTCTATCCAACTGCGGTCGATTACGGACGGATCATGAACGGCACCGGTCAGACATCGGGGCTGGAGGATGTCGACCCGGCAACCGAAGACATCGAATCGGTCGTCAATACGACGGTGAAACGGGAAGATCCCGGCACCGCCGCCGGCTTCCTGCAGGGCCAGCGTGACACCCAGCCGCCGTTCCGCTATGCCGCCTACTACGCCGCCGACACCGCCAGTGGTCAACACCTGCCGTTCGTTTTCCGCCGCCTTGATCCGGAGATCGTCCATACCTTGGCCGGGTCGCGGGCGGGGTTCCTTGGGCTTCAGCAGATCTCGGGCTACAACCCGATCCATCTCCGGAACTACGTCGAGTACTTCGAGGCGATGCAGGGCAAGGAACAGAACTACCATTTCGTCGATGTCTTCTACCAGGCGCTCGACGAGGCGCAACTGTTCGGGATGCTCAACGTGCGCTATGTGACGATCCCGATCACGCTCGGCTTCAATCCGCCAATTGCCGTCTACGGCGTGGAGGTGTTTCGTGACGAGCAAACGATCGTCTACGAAAACCCCCGTGCCTTCCCCCGCGCCTGGATCGTCCACGAGGTCCGGCCGGCTGAAGATGGCGAGGAGCTGAGGCTCTTCAACGACTATGAAGTCGATGGTCGCACCGTTGCCTTTGTCGACGGAGAGTTGCCAGGGGTGACAGCGCCGGCAGATGGGGTTGCGAACGACGAGGTGACGATCACGCGGTACGAACCGGAGGAGATTGCACTGACCGCGCGCGCGGACGGGGCAGGACTGCTGGTGCTGAGCGAGGTCTACACGACGGGCTGGAAGGCTACCGTCGATGGGGTGGAGATCGACGTGCTCGAAACGAACCATGCGCTGCGGGGGGTGCCCGTCCCCGCCGGGGAGCACGAGGTCGTGCTGCGGTATGAGCCGATGACGCTGACGGTCGGGCTCTGGAGCACGGGGCTGGCGGGGGCGGCGATGCTCGGCGTCTGGGGCTGGGCGCTGATCGGCTGGCGGCGGTCACGCTCACGGATGGAACCACTGGCGGATGTCCCGGCCGACGACACGCCAGAATTGGATGTCTCCCGTCGTTAACCCTTCCGGCGACCCGATGCCTGAGCCCGATCGGCACGCGCCATAAGCATCACCAACGGCGGTCTTGGCACGTCGACACTACCGAGTATCAATCTCGATCTGAGCGAAAACCATCCCTTCATTAGCGCTTAGACTCGTGTGAGAAACAGCTGTGAGCGTGATGTAGTTCCACCCCGCCTCCAACCCGGCGAGGGTCCCGAACAATCGACCGTCACGCACGGACTGCGTCTGGGTCGGCGTAGCATTGACGTTAGCGTCCACCCCAGAGGAAGTTTCGAGCGATCGGGCCTTTTGCACCTCCCACGTTG
>CADCWJ010000215.1 GCA_902806365.1 uncultured Thermomicrobiales bacterium | reverse complement strand
TCACCGGGCGCTTCGCGTTTCACCTTGTGCGGGCCAGTTACTCCACGGCGTGAATCACACCGGTCATGCCTGCGATGCGATGTCCGGGAACATCGCACCCGATGCCGTAATCCCCTGCCGGTAGGTTAACGGTCAGTTCCTGTTCCTCGCCGGCGGCCAGCATCTCCCCACGCACACCGGGCGCGTCGATCGTCAGGTTGTGCGTGGCGAGGCCGTTGTTGACAAGACGGAGGGTCACGTCGGTATCAGCCTTGATTGTGACCTCGCCCGGCGTGTACGCCATCTCGTTCAACGAGATCGTGATCTCGTCGGCCGGTGCGTCGGCAGCCTCCGCCACGCCCTCGCAGCGCAGGAGCTGACCGTTCGGCTCACCCAGACTGACGGAGTTGACGACCACGAGAAGGTCGCCGTTCTCATCGAACGCGATTCCATTCGGCAACATAAGCCCGTCGACCACAACTTCCTGGCTACCATCCTCCAGGATGCGAACGACATTGCCCGGCTCGGGCATCTCGCCGAGGAAGTTGGTGGAGATCTGCGAAGCGTAGAGTTGGTCATCCGGTCCTGCCGCGAGGCCAACAACCATGGTCAGCCCAGTTGCGACGTCGGACAGCGTGCCGTCTTCCGCAACTTCGACGACTTTGGCGGCTCCCGGCGGGAACGGTCCTCCACTCAGCAAACCGACCAGCACTCCACCATCAACGGCGAGGATTCCGGTCGGAACCGGATCGAGCTCCATCGCGCCGTCACGGAAGGGATTGCCCCCCGGAGGCCCTTCCATGCCCTCGGGGAGGGGGATACCGGGATGAACGGCAAGCACTTCCGGATCGCCGCCTTCAGCCGGTACGCGATAGGTGGTGTTGCCGCCGGCGTCATTGACATAGATGGTGCCGTCGTCGGCCACATCGATGCCGTAGAGGTTGGAATCGATGTTGAACGACTCGGGGTTGTCGGATCGCTCATAGGCGCCGATGTCCGCCAGGAGCGTCGCCTCGCCTGATTCGGGATCGATGCTCACGACCGAGTTCTCGTTCGGGAGGGCATCGACCATGGCCGTGCCCGGCCCGGCCCCACCGACGGCGAGCAGGATCTCGCCATCGGCGACCACGATGCCGCCAGGACCGGTGGACTCAATGCCCATGCTGTAGGATGGCAGACCATCGGCCAGAACCGACTGCTCACCGTCCGGCGAGATCATCGTCACCTGACCCGTCGTGCCGCGGGTGGCCGGCCCGCTAGGCGGTCCCCCCTCTTCGATAGGAGCGGGGGTGCCTGGAGAATCGGGTGTGGCGACGGGATCGGCTGGCGGTTCGAGCACTTCATCGCCGCCGACGCCGGCCTCGGAAACATAGATCGTTCCG
>CADCWJ010000214.1 GCA_902806365.1 uncultured Thermomicrobiales bacterium | reverse complement strand
TCGTCGCTCAGCTCACTGCCTTCTTGACGAGCGCGGCGATCCTCTCCTCCTCGGAGCCGGTCAGATCCTTCAACGCAAAGGAGGTCGGCCACATGGCACCGTCGTCGAGGTTCGCATTGGCGTCGAAGCCGAGCGTCGCGTACCGGGATTTGAACTTGTCCGCACTTTGGAAAAAGCAAATGATCTTGCCGTCCCTGGCATAGGCGGGCATCCCGTACCAGGTTTTCGGCAGGAGGGCCGGCGCGGTAGCCATGATGATCTGATGAAGGCGTGTCGCCATGGCGCGATCCGGTTCCGGCATCTCGGCGATCTTCGCGAGCACGTCGCCTTCCCCTTCCGCCTTCCTGGTGTTCGCGCGCGCCTCCGCTTTCAGCTCTTTGGCGCGCTCCTTCATCGCGGCGCGTTCCTCGTCCGTGAAGCTCGTGGATGTCGTGCCGGTCGTGGCGCTCCTGACGGGCTTCCGCGTGCCCGTGCTTGCGGGTTTTCTCTGGGTCATTGTGAGATACCTCCTTTGGACTGCTCTTCGCGGCTCCCGGATGCGGATCGGGTTGCCCGTGCGATCGCTCCCGGCGAATCAACCAGGCCGCCCCAAGCGGGGCGTCAGGCCAACCAGCGGCCGTCGCGCATCAGCTCGCGGCCGGGCAGCTCGTTGGCCTCGCGCCAGGCCTGGATGCGGCGCGGGGAGATACGAAACCAGTGGTACGGCGTGGCCAGCGCACGCGGGTCGAAGCCGGTGCGCGCGGCGAACCGGTCACCCCGCTCCCGCGGCAGCGCGTCGATCTCGAGGATCTCGACGTCGCCCTCGATCATGGAAACGTCGCGGGTGTGCCCCAGCCCCAGCCGAACGATTTTGGTGTCGGCCAGGTTCCTGCCGGTCGGGCTGTCCGTTGGCGTGGCCATCAGCAGTGCCTCGCCGTCCCAGTCGAAGGAGAGCGGGACGAGGTACGGCACACCGCCCGCCGAGGCACTGGCCACCCAGACATCGATGTCGTGGGTCAACCGATGCTCGGTGTCGCGACGACGCTGGGAGCGAGATCGGGGGCCGGCAGTCATCGATCCT
>CADCWJ010000213.1 GCA_902806365.1 uncultured Thermomicrobiales bacterium | reverse complement strand
TCGCGACGCTCCGGGGGATTCCGGACGACGCGCTCAATACCTGGAAACCGGCCGCCGCCCGCGACGACGGCCATGAGATGAATACCTTCGCCGCGATCGCCGTGCACACGGTGTCGGCCGGTGAATACATGATCCTGCACGACATCGGCGGTCAACCGATGGAGCGGGATCGCGACGCCGAGTTCATTGCGACCGGTACCCTGGCCGAGATTGAGACTCGCTACGCGCGCTGGCTGGCTGGCGTGCATGACATCGTCGCCCCCCTCACCGATGCCGACCTCGACCGCGAGCCGGCCACCGATCGATACCAGGACCGGGGCTGGCGCACCGGCGAGGTACTCCTCCACGCGATCGATCACACCGCCCTCCATCTCGGGCATCTGCAGGTCCAGCGCCAGCTCTGGGACTTCGAGACCGCCTCCGGAGCTCGACGGGCTTCCTGATCAGCCCCCCTCTGGATTCGCACCCACCGGTCCATATGACGTGATCAGTCCCGAGGATCGTTCGCGTCGCCGTATGTCCTGGACGCAAGTATCCCGGAATGGAGCGGGCTGCGGCGGCCATGACACGAATCGACCGGCATTGGCGCCAGCGGTGGGATGGCGTCGAGACGCCCGTCGTCGATTGCGTCGCTGGTGGTGTTACGCCGGAGCGCGGGCCGGTATCGGCCGGAACGAGCCCACCATCAGCGGCGCGATCAGGAGCGCCGCGAAGATCGTCAACAGGCCGAATGAGCCGAAGCCGACGACGACGCCGGAGAGCAGCCCAGAGACCGCCCCGGCCATCCCCATCACGAGATCCGAGGCACCCTGGGCCCGTGGCCGCTGATGCAGCGGGATCGACTCCGTAAGCAGGGTCGAGCCCGCGATCAGGGTGCACGACCAGCCGAGCCCGAGCAGGATCAGGCCGATCCCGAGCTGGGTGTGGGCGCTTCCCGGCGCGGTCCCCGCGAAGGTGCAGGCCGCCAGCAGCAGCAGGGCCCCGACGCGCATCACCGGGCGCCGCCCGTAGCGATCGGAAGCCGCCCCGACGAGCGGCGATGCCACGTACATCCCGGTAATGTGGACGCTGATGATGACGCCGACGATCGTCAGCGACGCGCCGTGGTTCTGGAGGTGCACCGGCGTCATCGACATCACCCCGACCATCACGACATGCCCGACCACGATCGAGAGCAGCCCCAGCATCGCCGCCG
>CADCWJ010000212.1 GCA_902806365.1 uncultured Thermomicrobiales bacterium | reverse complement strand
TCTGCAAATCGAAGCTGTAGGACTCGATCGTATTGCGGGGCCGGCGGGCGAGCTCAAGCTCTCTTCTGTACCAGGTCCGCCCGAGATCAAGGCTGGAGCTGGCGTGAAGCGGTTGCACGCCACCGACAGGTGTGGTGAACGTCCCGTCTTCGCGTGCACCGAACAGGGGTAGCTGATCGGGCAGGGCATTCGCGGCCGCGTGCTCGAGATCGACCAGGGCGGGATCGTCGGCCGGTGGGCGCCGACGTTCCTCCTCGGTCACCCCGTCGAGGTTCCGGAAGCGGGACACTCGCGGCGTCGACGTCTCGCCTTCAGGCTCGTTTTGCGAGCGGCCCGATGGCGAACGCGCTGAATCGTGATCCACTGGAAACTCCCGAACCGAGCAGTAAAACGCGGTCTCGACCGGAGGCATATGCGCGGGGCAGACACCCGATTATCGCACGAGTCGCTTTTGGCCTCTGTGAGAGGGCGACGATGGTCGAACCGACCGGACACGGCGGGCGCGGGGGAATAAGGGACGAACTTTTGTGAAATAATGAACACAGATCGGGCGTCCTGCACAAGGTTGACGCCAGACGCATATGCGAATATCGTGATTCACGTGATGTCAATCCGAGCTCGTGTCTGGGATCGTGCATAAGCTGACCGGACGCTACCGTGATGATCGCCCCTGGACTCCGGCGTCCGATCTTGGTCGCCAGACGGTGGAATGGATGTGTTTATGGGTGAACTGGTCGTCGGACGCCCGGCACTTCAGGTACGGACGGCGGTCTCGGTGCCGCTGGACATGATCTCGGTCATGTCGCTGCTGTACCGGGCGGTACCGGGCAGTGGACTTGACCGCTGGTTGATCGCGGCGCGGCGCGCGCTGTCCAAGCAGCTACAGGATGACCTCGACCTGCTCCACGGGTTTTCCGGCCGCCTCCTCTATTACATGGAGGAGCCGATCATGCGGTTCGAGCCGCTCCGGGAAGACCGCCTGAATGCGTCGATCGACGATCTGCTGGAGTTCCTGGAGGAATTGCCGCCGGAGGACTACCGGGAGATGGCGATCCGGGCATTCGACCGGGTGCATCAGGATCTGGGTACGGGGCTCGCCGCGCCGTCATTCGACGATGAGGAATCTGCCTGGTACCGGTACGTCGAGCCTGGCATGACGACCGCTGACGCGGACGATGTGGTTCCGCTGATCCTCGATCCGTCGGACCTTAAATTTCGTACGATCCGCCTGATCCGTGGGGTGTGGGAGGGCGTTTACCGCGCGGAGTACGAGCTGCGGCGCGACGAGCTTGCCGAAGCCGAACGGATTGCACGGGTCGAAGCGGCGAGTGGGTTCGGGATGGCGTTCGCGGCCCTGACCGGAAACCGGTTGCCATCGACGCTGGCCGCTGGCCTGAACCAGGTGACGCATGTGACCTTTTGCCCCTCCGCGCATATTGGGGCCTTCGTCAGCTACGTCAGCTACCCTCCCGACCTGGTCGTCTTCTTCAGCGCCCAGCATGTCCTGCATGGCGAAGAGGTAGCGATCGAACCGGGGGTCGAGTTTGCCGCGGCGGGGGGCGCCCGCCCGCTCCACGAGGAAGCGGGCAGTCTCACCGGCGAGGCATTGCTGGAGACATTGCGCGCCCTCGGCGATCCGAATCGCCTCCGGATTCTGGACCTCCTTGCCAGTGGCCAGCTTTATGCGCAAGAGATCGTAGGGCGTCTCGGCATTGCCCAGTCGGCGGTGTCCCGGCACCTTTCGCAACTGGAGCGGGCGGGGTTGGTTCAGGTCGAGCCGCGACGGGGAATGAAGTATTACGCGATCGATCGGGGCCAATTGAAGTCGCTCGCCGATACCCTGCAGGCGCGGGCGCGATGACTGCGCTCCCCCGGAAGTCGTGCAAATCTTCACAATGTGCACCTTAGGGGTAGACAACACCATATCGCGATGCTACGATGGTCGTAGACGACTCAACACAGCGAGACGGGAGGGCGCAACGAAGCGCCGATGCACTTTGACAACGTACCGTTATTCATGGCTCGCCAGATCCACCGGACGGTGGATGCTGACGCAGGGCCTTCCGGGCCACGGTGGCCGCTCTCGAGTCCATTTCCTTACCACCGTGAACCGCTGATTCCTTAGCCGCCTCGGGCGAAGCTAGCCGGTCGCCTGGCACAAGACAACCTCATCTTCCTCACCATAGAGTGCCATCCCCTGAAGGAAACGAACGGGTTGGTACCACTTCACATCCTTCCTCTCCGAAGCCAGACCTTTCGATCGCGGTCTCGCTGGTATTCCTCGGCAGCGATCGAAAACGGGAAACACCCGGTGCTCAATGCACCGGGTGTTTCCCGTTTTTGCGGTTGGGAATACCTGCGGCGTTTGACTGCTCCATCGCTTCCGGGGCTTCGGCGTACGCTGCATGACGCCTCCGGCACCGGCGCGGCCCAGACGCCTGCTGGCGGCACGGTTGCCCGGCAGCGGCGGCGCTCTGCCGCCCACCGGCTCCAGGGAATGACGAGCAAGCCGTTGCACGCTCCGCGTGGCGCGCCCGGATGGGCTAACCCCTCCTCCCGAAGTCGGCTCGCCGCTCGAAGGTGACGACGGGGGCCATGGCACGTGGCCGATACCGCGTCCTGACCCGCGCGGAAAGTGCCGACGCATCGCGATAGCGCTCGACATCTTCGTAGGCGACCGCGGCGATGAGCATCGCACCACGGGAAAGATCCCAAAAACCGGGCAACTCGGTCAGGTCGACAGTGGGATCGATGGCGGCGTGAGCGAACGCGGCACGCGCTTCCCCCAACCGCTCGCCTCGTGCCAGGAACAACCCGCGAAGGGCGGCGGCTTCGGCGTCACGGTGCCGGTCGTGTGCCGATCGCTCGCCGCTGCCAGCGTCCCGGTCGCGAAGCTGTGGATGTCGCCGCCATTTGAACGGTGGCTCGATGCCCGGTACGTCGGTCCGCATCGAACCGATATCGACGATGGCCGGAGGGCGGTGGGGAATGTCCTCGCACGGTGGTGTCTCGGTCGAGGAGAGCGACCGGCACTGTACCTGGCGCTCGACGCGGACGGAGAGGCGGTCACGGGGAACCATCTGCAGCGGGAGCGTCGGCTGCTGTCGCCTCCATCGCCCGAAAAGACGACGCAGCGCGAGAAGTGCCGACCGTGTTCCTTGATCCATGTTTTGCAAGGCCATGTCCGTTACCAGCATGCGCACGCCGCCCCCGCGCGGTTTCCCGGCAGCCCACCGCCTTGCGGATGCCCGTGAGCTTCCCGGCAATGCGAACCGCCGTGCATCGGCCAGCGGAATCAGCCCGCCAGCGGTGTGTCCGACTGTCCCGTGTGACAGCTTCCAGCGGGTTGGTCCTGGGTGCGTGGCACCTGTCTGACCGGCTGCGATGCGGGGGATCGCTCGTCATGTCCACGCCGAAGGCTGGAAAGCGTGATCGGAGGATGCTACCACGGTGGCTGTACGTACACAAGGGCGTCAAGGACCGGGAGCCTGTGATCCCGGCGCGACACGCTCGACTTGTCCTCGATGCTTACACTCGAAGGGAGCCATAGCCTTCCCCCTGCTGACGCGGGCGGGGGAGCGATGCGGGCTCTACCAGGAAGGCTCGTGATTCGTACATGCAGAACCCCTCATACCACCCGGCCGCAGGGCCGGATCATCCACGTCAGGATGCTGACGCTCTTGACCAGATAGGCGACCTGGTTCGCACCAGCTCTCGTCTGGTCGCCTTCACCGGTGCCGGGATCAGCACCGAATCCGGAATTCCCGATTACCGGGGTCCGAACGGGGTGTGGGCCACGCAGGACATTCCCCATATCGACAGGATCAGGACGGACCAGGAGGCGCGACGCGCGTATTGGGCAGAGCGGCGAGTGCGGTATCCGGAGATGCTCGCCAGGGAGCCGAACGCTGGTCATACCGCGATCGCGCGGCTCGAACGTTCCGGAAAACTCCTCGCCGTTATCACCCAGAACATCGACGGACTTCATCAGAAAGCCGGGAACAGCCCGGAGCGGGTCATCGAGCTGCACGGATCGACTCATCGCATCCGCTGCACGGTCTGCGGGCGCGTGTACGCGGGGGAGGCGATCCAGGCCCGGCTTGACGCGGGGGAAGACGACCCGCATTGTCCGGTCTGCGGCGGTGTGCTCCGCGGTGGCACGATCCTATTTGGCGAACCGCTGCCCGAAGACGCCTTGAAGACGGCGGTGGCGGTAGCCCGGGCGAGCGACGTGATGCTCGTGGTGGGGAGCTCGCTCGTCGTCAACCCGGCCGCCCGCCTGCCGATGATCGCGAAACAGGCCGGGGCCCGGCTGGTTATCCTGAACCGGTCCCGAACACCGCTCGACGACGAGGCGGATATTCGTCTGTCGGCGGAAGCGGGCCCCGCGCTGACGCGCATCGTCGATCGCGCGCTGTCGGAGGACGCACATGCCTGATCGTGGCACGCCCGCGCTGGAGCAGCAGCCCGGCACGGCGGCAGGCCGGACCAACGATCACAACTGCTTCGGCTGTGGGCTGCGCAACGACGCCGGACTGCAGCTTTCGTTTACCGATGACCCGGATGGCAACGGCGTGCGGGCGACGTTTGTCCCCGCCGCGCGTGTCGAGGGGTACACGGGGATGGTCCGTGGCGGGATCATCACGACCGTGCTCGACGAGGTGATGGCCTGGTCGCTCTCCCGGCATGGCATCTGGGCGGTGACTGGATCGCTGACGACGCGCTATCGGGCGCCGATCCTGATCGGCCAGCAGACGCTGGCGACCGGCTCGATCGTGCGCGACCGGGGCCGGGCGATCGAGCTGCGCGGCGACATTCGCGATATGGATGACGGGCACGTGCTGGCCGACGCGACGGCAACCTTCATCCGGGTGCCGGAGGACCAGGCGAGGGCCTGGCTGGTTCAATATGGCTCACCCCCCCAGTCTTGACGACCGGGACAGGGAGGGGCGAGGAGGGGGATGCGGGATGCGGCTTTATCTCGGTGGTCCGATGTTCGTGGCGGCGGAGGTTCGCTACAACCTCTGGCTGGCGAGTGTGCTGCGCGAGCACGGATTCGAGGTTTACTGCCCGAACGAGAGCGAGCCGATCAACGACAAGACGAGGACCGACATCACGCCCCGGAAGATCTATGACGCGGATCTGACGGCACTGGAAGCGAGCAACGTCTACATCTGTCAGGTCAGCGAGGATTCCGGAACGAATTGGGAAGCGGGATACATGGACTGCCTGAGCAAGCGGGTCGATCCAGCCCGGTATCTCGGTGTGATCGGCCTGGCGACCGACATCCGGCTGGAAACGGCTCCCGATCCAGCACGGGCAGGGGTGGACAACATGGCGTTCTACATCAACGGATTCATCGTCGGCGGAATGCAAAGCTCACTCGGCATCGTCCGCACCGAGGAGCAACTCATTGAGCGCCTCGTGGAGCTGCGTGATCGCCTGGGATGACGAGCGGGCTCGACAGACCCTTCATGGTCGCCGGGGCAATCATTCGCCGCGCGCGCGATGGAGGCGGGGGTCGTCGTCGAGTACCGCCGACGCCTGTGTCTGGGCAGACGAGACGAGAACGTTGAGCACGCGCAGGAGCGTGCCGATCGACTCGTTGTCGAGGAGGAAAAGGGCGAGCTCCGTTTCGTCCGGGGTAAATGCGAGCGTGCCATCGTCGAGGGAGGAGCCACTGCCGGTGGAGCGCTCGGAGGCGCGAACGGCGGCAAGCCAGTCACTCGCCTGGGTGTTGGCGATCCGGAGTGAGGTAATCAGGTCCTGCGCGGTCTCGCTCCGGACCCGCAGCGGCTCGTCTGAAGCGGTCGTCTCAGGGGGTGGCGGATCGGGAGCAGCGGTGGAGGCCAGGGAGATTGCTGGTGTCGGTCCCCGGCCGCCGGTGAGCGCGCGGTAGGTGCCAGGGGTCGTGGCGAGGATGAAGGCGAAATCGTCCGTCTCGGCGTGCGCCACGGCACGAGGACCGGGAGTCGCCTTGCGCGCGGCCTCCTCCAGGGTGTCGAGCCCGGCGTCGAACAGCTCCTTGCCGGTATGCCCATCTCCGCCCCGGTCCCGCACCTGGTAGGCATAGACGAGAAAGGCGGCCGGCCCCACCGAGGAGTCGAGCTGGATCGTGTAGATCGAGGCATTGCTGTCCCGCTTGATCGGAGAGAGGTCAGCCGCGAGGTTGTCGGGCGGATCGTCGAGGCCGAGGACCTCGCCGAGAAAGGAGCCCGCGCCGAGTCGCAGTCGTTGGTCAGACTCGTTGTCGGTTCCCTGTTCCCGTTCCCGCCGTTCCGTCATGCTGCTCCCCGTTCCCCGCACCACATCTGCCTGCCTGCCATCCCCAGGTCCTGGGCCAGATGGTACTCGCCAAAGCGTTTGCTGGGGCAGGATACCAGTATGATTCCACCGAGTGCTGGCGGCGATGGGAGGAAAGCAGATGAGCGAGCGCGGCACCCTTTTGACGGATGCCGGAATCGATGAGCCACTTGTGGCGCGGCTGATGGCGGCGGCCCGGGCGGCGGCGGCGCACGCCTATGCGCCCTATTCGCACTTTCCGGTCGGCGCGGCGGTGCTAACGGCATCGGGGGACATCGTGTCCGGCGTCAACATCGAGAATGCCAGCAGCGGGTTGACCGTCTGCGGAGAGCGGGTCGCGATCTTCACCGCCGCCGCCATGGGGCATCGGGAGTTGCGGGCGGTGGCGGTCAGTGCGCCTCGCGCGGCCGGCACGACCCCGTGTGGAGCGTGCCGGCAGGTCATCAACGAGTTCAAGCCAGGCAGCGGCGAGCTGGTGGTCCTCATCGATCACGGCGACCGCATCCTGCCCCATGCCTTCTCGGATCTGCTGCCCCATGCCTTCGGTCCCCGAGACCTGGAGCGTGCCGCTCCACTCACCTGACTCGCGCCCACGAACGTCTTTTCAGGGAGTGTCGGCCGACGCCGCCGCGTCCCTTACCGAGTAGAGGAACACCGTGCCCAGAGCCAGGCTGGAAGATCTCGAGGGATACCTGACGACGTCGACTGTTGCTGAGGCACTGGGGCTGACCCGCTACCTGGTCAAGGCCAGGATTGCCGCCGGAGCGTTGCCCGAAGCCTCAAAGGTCACCGCATCCGGTGTCCTCCTTTTCGATGATGCCTGGCTGGATGAAGCACGCCGGAAGGTGGGCACGGCCCGCACCCGCCGGCGTGGCGCCACTCGGCAGGCGAGCCGGGTGCCGTCCCCGCGACAGGTGCTCGACCATGTTCCGGGCGAGGCGGGGTGGCTTCCCGACTGGGACCAGATCGTCGGCTACTTCCGCCAGCTCGACGCGGCAAGCGATCGGGTGAGTGTTGAGGTGCTCGGCGAATCGACCGACGGCAGGCCCTATATCGTCGTTGCCGTCTCCGCTCCCGAGAACCTCCAGCCGGGAGCCCGGCAACGGAACAGCGAGCTGCTGGGGAGCCTGTGGGATTCGCGACAGGTCACGGACGACGATGCGGCCCGGATCGCCGACGAGGCGCGAACGGTCGGGATTGTCCTCGCTTCGCAGCATTCCAACGAAATCGGCGCGGCGCTGATGACGATGGAGCTGGCGTACGATCTCGCGTCGTCCAACGACCCTGGCACAACAGAGATCCTCGCCAACACGATCATGCTGTTCGTGCCAAGTCACAACCCGGACGGCGTGCAGATGATCGCCGACTGGTACCGGCGATGGCTGGGCACCGAGTTCGAGGGCGTCGAGATTCCCTGGCTGTATCACCCGTACGTCGGCCACGACAACAATCGCGACTGGTTCATGCTGACCCAGGCCGAGACGAAGCTCTACGTCGGTCTCCACAACCGCGAGCATCCGCAGGCGGTATTCGACATGCACCAGATGGGACGGTTCGGGCCCCGCTTCATGGTCCCACCGTTCATCGACCCGCTCGATCCGAACCAGGATCCGGTGATCCAGCAGGGGTTCGCGGCGCTCGGCGCGCACGTCGCCCAGCGCCTGACCGCCAACGGCAAGACCGGAGTCGTCACCAACGCGATCTTCGACAACTACTCGCCCTCTCTCGCCTATGGCAACTACCACGGTAGCGTGGACTTGCTGAGCGAAGCCGCCAGCGCCAGGCTGGCGACATCGGTGACGCTGACGGAGGACGATCTCAACGACGAATATGGGATCGACCCACGCGCCCGAACGTGGAACCAGCCGCAGCCGTGGAAGGGTGGGGAGTGGAGCCTGCGCGAGATCGTCGAGTACGACAAGATCGCGGCGCGCGGATTCATCGAGCACCTCGCTCGCAACCGGGCGCAGTGGCTGGCGGATTACGCCACGGTCGCCCGCTCGGTCGGCACCCGGGACGACAAACCCTACGCCTTCGTCTTTCCGGCGGACCAGGTCGACCCCGGCACGACCGCGGAGTTGCTGCAGACGCTGCAGCGGGGGCTTGTCGAAGTCGAGGAGGCGACCTCCCCAATCGTGTTGGATGGCGTCACCTATCCCGCCGGCACCCGCATCGTCCGGCTCGATCAGCCCGCGGGCTCGTTCGCCAAGACGCTGCTGGAGGTGCAGGTTTACCCGGATCTGCGCCAATGGCCGGGCGGGCCGCCGAAGCGGCCCTACGACATCGCCGGGCACACGCTGCCGATCCAGATGGGGGTGCGGGCGGTGCAGGTCGATCGCCCGCTCGCTGATGCCCCGCCCCTTCGGGTGCTGGAGCCAATCGCTCCATGGTCGGCGGAGATCGAGCCAACGTCCGATCGCAACGCCTGGGTGATCGACGCCCGCGCGAACGCCAGCGTCCGGGCACTCAACGCCTTGTACAAGGCGGACGTGCCCGTCGCACGGGTGCGGGAGCGGGTACGCGGGTCCGGACTGCACGCGGGCGACTACCTCGTGATGGCGTCCGACCGGAGCGCCGCGGAGATGTCGGCGCTCGCCCGCTCGACTGGCGCCTCCATCCGGGAGGTCCGTCTCGATGCGGATCTCACAATGAGGCGGCAGTCACCCGTGCGCCTTGGCCTCTACCAGCCGTGGACCGCCTGCATCGATGAAGGATGGGCGCGGTGGGTGCTCGAGGAGTACGGTACGCCCTACACCACGCTTCGGAACGCC
>CADCWJ010000211.1 GCA_902806365.1 uncultured Thermomicrobiales bacterium | reverse complement strand
TCATGGGCGACATCCGGCTCCACGTTCCGCCCAGCCACTTGGCTTCCTTGCCCTCGACCAGCATCGTGGCGACATCCACCTGAGCGAAGAACCCGAAATGCCAGTAACCGCCGGTCGCCGGGTTCATAAGCTCCTCGAGACCGAAGCCTGGTATCAGGAACTCCGCCAACACCAGGCGTCTGATCTCGGTCGGGTGATGCAGCGCCCACGACGCCGCCACCATCCCGCCGATGTCCGTCCCGACCAGGTCCACCGTGTCGAACCCGAGTTCCCGCACGATGTGGCGGACGTCGTCGGCGACTCTGCTCTTCGCGTAGCCAGCGGCGGGCTTATCCGAATCCCCGAGTCCGCGAAGGTCCGGAACGATCACTGTGTAGCCCGCCTTGGCGAGCGCAGGCATTACGCCGCTCCATTCGCGCCAGGTGAACGGCCAGCCGTGCAGGAGCACCACCGCCGGGCCGGTGCCCCCGGACACGTAGTGAATGCGCGTTCCGTCGACCTCGGCAAAATGGTGCTTGAAGCCGCCGATGCCTGCGGGAGCGCCGTCGACCGGTGCCCCGTCGGTCTTGGCATGCGCGTTGGGACGGACGGTCATGGCTTCTCTCCTTGTCGAGTCTTGGGCGTAAGCGGGTTGAGTTCCATCACGGCGTCCGTTCTGCAGTGCCGGTTCCGCTCGGGACTGAGCTTGGACGAGTGGCGCCGAGGCGTGGACAGCGGGTGGAGCGGGGGGCAGACCGATCATGACGGTGCTCCGAGCGCGTGAGCATGCGACGCCAATGGATTGGGGCCGTCGAGCAGCATCAGGCCGTACCTGTTCATAAGCTCGTCCGGCATCTGCGGCCGTCCGGCCGACTTCGCTGCGCCGGCCGGCGGCAAGGTGCGCTCGCCCGCCCGGGTGCCCAGTTCGGCGATCATCGCCTCGTGGCTTGCGGGCGTATAGCCGTTGAGAATACGCGCTGTGGAGCTGTCGACGCGGAACGCGTGCCGGGTGTTGCGCGCGACGTTGATGAAGGCGCCCTTCCCCGCCGTCCTGATCTCCTCATTGATGAGGAAGGTGATCTCGCCGTCGAGGATGTAGAATGTCTCGTCCGACCACAGGTGCTTGTGCGGCGGCGGCCCTGCCCCTTGGGGCATCAAC
>CADCWJ010000210.1 GCA_902806365.1 uncultured Thermomicrobiales bacterium | reverse complement strand
TCTTTTCGCCATGCGCAACTCCGTCGCTCACAAAGGGGTCGAGGATCCGGTATTCATCGTCGCGGCTGTTGACGAACGCACAGACGTGACGATAGGGGGCCAGCACGCCTCCCGCGAAGGCAACGGGGTCGTACGTATTGTGGTCGAGCTCGGTCATGCCGATCCCCGGAGGATGGGTGGATGACGACCTGAAGGGGGAACTGGTCCCTCGAACCCAGTAGATGCGGCTCTTGAAGGACGCAAGCCGGGCGTCGGTGGTGGAGACGGCGAACTGTCAAGACAGCCGACAAGGGGCGGGAAGCACGCGTTGCCGCATTGTTGTTGCACGATGGTAGTCTCGCGCCCTGGCGCTGTCAACGGCACGCGCGGCGGCGCGTGACTCGAAGGGGCTCCGCCGGACCGACCTCCAGGCATTGAAGGCACTACGCCGGCCGAGCTTCGCCTCTTCGCGGCTACCCTGGTGAGGAAATCGTCGACACGTCCCAGGCCGATAATGCCATCCGCCGATCAGGTTGCCGGCCTTGCCCGGTCAACGCCCGGCAACGGCTGCACGACGCGATATGAGCGCCGGGTCAGGCGGTGGCGCTGACGCGGCGACGCCCGGTCAGCAGGAGCACGGCGGCGGTCAGGAGGAGGACGATGCCGGTGGCGAGGAACGTAGCGCGGAAGCCAACCCCGGCGGCGAGTCCGGATCCGGCGAGCGGGCCGATGAAGCCGCCAATCGAGCTGGCGGTCGCCATCAGTCCGTAGACAACGCCGCGCCGTTCGGGCGCGGTGACGTGTGCGATCAGGGCGTTGGCGGCCGGGATCATGCCGCCGGCGAACACTCCGAAGACTGCCTGGAGCGCGATCAGTTGCCACGGATGCTGGGTCAGCGCCATCGGCAGGTAGATCAGCCCGGAGCCGAGCGCGCAGCCGATCAGGATCGTGCGATGGCCGCGCCGGTCGCCGAGTCGCCCGAAGTAGATCGAGGAGATCGCGCTGGTCAGGCCGAGCACGCCAAGCGTGACCCCGGCCAGCGATGACGACGCGCTCGTCGCCACGCCGTTCGATGCATTCGCCGACGCGTTGCTGAGTTGCTCGACGAAGAGCGGGATGATCGGCTGCACGGCGGACGAGGCAAACCGGATCGCCAGCATCGCGAAGGTCAGCCCGAGCAGGACCGGCGCGAGGAGCAGGCCCCAGGTCGATTCCCTCGTCTCGCCCTCCGCTGGTTTCGGCCGCGGGACGAAGCGCTCCTTGACGAAGAAGACCGTCACGAGCCCGGCGCAGAGCATCATCGTCGAGGCGATCCAGAAGGTCGGGCGGTAACCGGCCCCGTCGGCGAGGATGCCCCCGGCGAGCGGGCCGAGTGCCGCGCCCGAGAAGATCGCGGTCTGGACGAGGCCGAGTCCGTAACCGAGCCGTTCCTTTGGTGTGCTGGTGGCCACGAGCGCGGTCGCGGCGGTGACGGTCCCGGTCAGGCAGCCTTCGATGAGGCGCAGGCCGAGCAGGTGCCAGGGCGCGGTCGCGAATCCCATCAGGCCGATCGTGGCGAAGGCGGCGAACTGGGCGCGCAGGAGCATCGGCTTGCGTCCGTGGCGATCGGCGAAGGCGCCCCAGAAGGGGGCGGTGATCGCCATCGTGCCGGCGCCGACAGCATTGATCGCACCGGACCAGAGCGCCTGGCCGCCGGTAGTCGTCACGCCGAGATCGTCGAGGAAGAAGGGCAGAAACGGGGCGCGGAGGCTGAAGGCCATGATAGCCAAGAGTTGGGCGGCCCAGATCGCGTAGAGATTGCGCCGCCAGTTGATCGCTGAGCTGCCGCGCCCGACATTGGTGCCGACGACGTCCTGCCCCGCCGATCCGGCGGAAACTGGGGGAGCGGCGGCGTCAGTGGGCGCGCTCGCTGACCGGGGCCGTGATTCCGGTTCGGTGTCTGGATCTGGAAGTGAGGTCGGGCGAGGGGTTTGTGCCATCCTGACAAGGAGTCTATCGCTCCTCACCGGTTGGCACAAACCATGGCCGCCTTTCACCATTCACGGCCGGGGCTCGTCACGCGCTCGTGCGCCTGGCCGACACCGCCGGACCGGTCGATCTGGTTTGGACTCCAGCCGCGCGCTCCGTCAGGCCCGGTGATAGGTGAGCGCAAGGACGCCCGTGCTAAATGTCTTCGAGTCCGCAAGCGTGAGTGGTATCTGGTCACCCTCGTCGAAGAGACGCTTCCCGCGTCCAACCACGATCGGGTGGACGAGGAGCCGGAGCTCGTCGAGGAGGCCGTCGCGCAGCAGCGAGCGGACGAGGGTGCCGCTACCGGTGATCGAGACGTCCTTGCCGGGCTGCTGCCTGAGCGTGGTGATCTCATCCCCGAGCTTGTTGCCGTCGATAAGCGTGGTGTTCTTCCACTCCGTCGCGTTCAGGGTCGTGGAGACGACGTACTTCGGCGTGTCGTTCATGTAGTCCGCCAGCTCCCCTGCCTCCCCGTCGCTGGTCTGGGTCGGCCAGTAGGAGGCGAACTCCTGGTAGGTTACCCGCCCCAGCATCATGGCATCCGAGGCGGCCATCTGCGAGCTGACGGCCTCACCCATCTCGTCGTTGAAGTAGGGGAAGTGCCACTGGTCCGGCGACTCGAAGACGTTATCCAGCGAAATGAACAAGCCCGCAACGATCTTTCGCATCGTAATCTCCCTGGTAGATCTCAGTTCGGATTCCGGTCAGGTACAGTCCCGTCAACTCGTTGACCTCTGGCGTTTTGGTGCGCTCACCTTCTGAAGCCAAACCTGCGAGCCTCGATGTGACTCGGGCCGGTTCCACCTTTGGGGCGCCGCGTAACGACACGATCATCGCCAGCGGCAGATCAATCTCCATCATCACCGTGACGTGGGTAGTACCGGCAGGATGGCGCGTTGGGAGTTCGGGAGACGGGCGAGATCGCCAGGCACGCCGCTACCGAGGAGCCGGGACAGCTCGACTGCGTGTTCGAGGCGGGCCGTTGCCGTACCGATCGAATGCGATGCACGTGCCAACTCCTGAACGCAAGGTGTTCGCCACACCGTTCGTGGGGGTTTCCCGGCCGCGTCAGGCCGGCCCAAACGATCCGGTGACGAGCTCACCGGCAGGCTCGTACCTGCCAATCATGACGCCTGTGCTGGAGACCTTGCTGTCGATCAACTTCAGCCCGGTGGGGATGGCGCCGTCGGCGAAGA
>CADCWJ010000209.1 GCA_902806365.1 uncultured Thermomicrobiales bacterium | reverse complement strand
CGCGACCCGGCATGATCTCGACGAACGCGCCGTACGGCATGATGCTGACGACCTTGCCGGTGTAGATCGTGCCCTTGTCGACCTGCACTTCCTCAGTCAGGCCACGAATCTTCGCCTCAGCCGCCTGGGCGCCACCGGGAACCGTTGAGGCGATGGAGATCGTGCCATCGTCGGCAACGTCGATCTTGGCTTTGGTTTCATCCTGGATCGACCGGATCATCTTTCCACCGGGACCGATCACCGCACCGATCTTTCCAGAATCGATCTTGAGCGTGATGACCTGAGGAGCGAAGGGCGACTTGGCGTCCCTGGGTTCGGCGATCGTGTCCATCATCCGGGCGAGGATGTGCTGGCGCCCTTCGTACGCCTGGTGCAAGGCATCCCGCATGATCTCCGGGGTGATCCCCTTGACCTTGATGTCCATCTGGATCGCGGTCACGCCATTCTTCGTTCCCGCGACCTTGAAATCCATGTCGCCGAGCGCGTCTTCCATTCCCTGGATGTCACTGAGCACCTTGTAGCGCCCGGTGGATGCATCGGTGATGAGGCCCATGGCGATCCCGGCGACGGGTGATTCGATTGCCACGCCAGCGTCCATCAGCGCGAGCGTGGAGCCACAGACGCTGGCCATTGAGGTCGAGCCGTTGGAGCTGACCACCTCGGAGACAAGCCGCATCGTGTACTTCGCCAGCTCGTCTTCGGGGATGACCGGGAGCAATGCCCGCTCGGCCAGGTTGCCATGCCCGATGTCGCGGCGGCTGGTACCCCGCAGGCGACGGACCTCGCCGACGCTGTAGGGTGGAAAGTTGTAGTGATGGATGTACCGCTTGCTGGTGTCCGGGCTGATGGAGTCGAGCCGCTGCTCTTCGGCCGTTGAGCCAAGGGTGAGGACGGTCACCACCTGGGTCTGGCCGCGGGTGAAGATGGCGGAACCATGGGCACGCGGCAGGTAGCCGACCTCCGACGAGATTCGGCGGATTTCCGTCTCGGAGCGGCCATCGGGCCGGACGCCATCTTCCAGGATGCCGGACCTTACCTCGCGCTTGAGCAGCGCTTCGTAGGCGTCGCGAATCTCGGCGGAGCGGTACTTGGGCTGCTCCCCGACCTCGGCGGTCGAAAAATGGGCGATTGCCTCTGCCTCGAGCTCGTCCGTCTCTTCGAGCCGAACCACCTTGTCGGCGTTACGGACCGCCTCATGGAGGCGATTACCGAGGAATGCAGCGAGATCGGCCTCAAGTTGCTCGTTCCCCTTCTTCGGCACGAACGGCCACTTCTCGGTACCGACCTCCGCAATCAGCTCGCGCTGGAGCGCGACGATCTCCCGGATCACGTCGTGTCCCCGATCGATCGCGGCGAGGAGCTCGTCTTCGGTAGCCTGGTCTGCCTGGCCCTCGACCATCATGATCGCGTCGTCGGTGCCGGCGATCACCATGTCCAGCCCGCTGGATTCGAGCTGGGCATAAGTGGGGTTCACGACGAGCTGGCCGTCGACGAATCCCATCCGGACCGCGCCGACCGGCCCATCCCATGGGATCGGCGAGATCGCCAGCGCCGCCGAGGCGCCAATCACCGAAAGGATGTCGGGGTCATTCTCCTGGTCCGCCGAAAACACTGTGGTGATAACCTGGACCTCGGAGCGGTAGCCCTTTGGAAAGAGCGGCCGCAGCGGGCGGTCAGTAAGACGGGCGGCAAGGGTCGCGTTCTCGGTTGGGCGTCCTTCCCGCTTTGGGAAGCCGCCGGGAATCTTGCCGGCGGCGAACATTCGCTCTTCGTAGTCGATAGTCAAAGGGAAGAAGCCCAGATCATCCTTTGTCTCACGCTCGCCCACGACGGTGCTGAGCACCATCGAATCGCCATAGCGAACGACCACGGCGCCCATCGCCTGCTCCGCAAGGCGCCCCACTTCGAGCGACAGCGTCCGACCGTTGATTTCCCTGGATACCGTTGTTACCTTTTTTTCGAGCGTCTCCGAAACCATGATCGACCTCCCGGTCATAAAGCGACATGCGATGCAAGCGTCGGCCTCTTGGCAATCCCGCCAGAAGCGCTTTTTCGCTCGCTATCGGAATCCGGGAAGATCAAGGAACTGGAGCGGCTCGACGCCTGGCCCAATCGACGGCCTCGGCCCGCTCCAATACCCCGATCGCCCGGTGAACGTAGCACGCAGTGTCGCGCCTCTCCGGCACGTCACTGCGCGGCGAACAGCACAAGACCCAGAACCATTGAAGGCCCTGGGTCTGCCGACTTCCCGCCCAACGTGGCGTTCGCAATCTGTCAGAGCGGGAATCGGTGACGCGGACAACGGTCGCCCTTACCTGCGCAGCCCGTGTCGCGCGATGGTCGCGCGGTAGCGCTCGATGTCGTTATCGCTCAAGTATGCCAGGAGCCGACGCCGGCGACCCACAAGCTTGAGAAGACCGCGACGGGAGTGATGATCCTGCCGGTGCGACCGCAAATGAGACGTGAGACCCGTGATTCGCTCGGTGAGGAGCGCAATCTGAACCTCTGGGGAGCCGGTATCGGTTTCATGGACACGTGTGGACGCGATGATGTCGTCTTTTTGTGCTCTTTGCAACGCCATGACGGCGGAGCCTCCTTTGATCAACAACGGGCCGGACGCGATTACGCGGAGGGTGAATCAGGCGCCATAAACTGAGGATGGCGAATGCTGAGGAGTATACCACGCACCTTCCCGAGGGGCCTTGACTGGGGTGGACCGTCGATTTGTATGGGGTAGACCCAACGGGTACCATGCTCACGCAAGCTGGACCGGCTGGTTACGCGATCGTTGCCTCGATGGAGGTGAGTGCAATTGGCGGTACTTGGTGTCATCGGGGGCAGCGGATTATACGATCTCGCCGACCTTGCGGACCGCGACGAGCGGTGGGTGACGACACCGTTCGGGGCGCCGAGCTCGCCGGTCGTGACGGGTCGAATCGGAAACACGAGACTGGCGTTTCTCGCTCGCCATGGCCGAGGGCATATCCTGAACCCCTCGGAAGTGCCGTACCGCGCCAACATCTTCGCCCTGCGATCGCTCGGCGTGGACCGGATCCTGAGCGTCAGCGCCGTCGGTAGCCTGAGGGAGGACCTGCCACCGATGACGGCGGTGATTCCCGACCAGATCATCGACCAGACCCGTCAGCGACCACGGACGTTCTTCGAGGACGGGGTGGTGGCCCACGTCGGGATGGCTGATCCATTCTGCGGGACCCTGCGGGCGACGCTGCACAAGCGGCTTACTTCCGTCAGCGAGATGGCGGCGATGGATGGTACGTATCTTTGCATCGAGGGGCCGCAGTTCTCGACCCGCGCCGAATCGAATTTGTACCGGTCGTGGGGGGCCTCCATCATCGGAATGACGGCGATGCCGGAAGCCAGGCTCGCCCGCGAAGCCGGGCTCTGCTACGCGATGATGGCGATGGTCACCGACTACGACGTCTGGCATGACACTGAAGACGATGTAACCGTCGAAGCGGTAATGCGGGTCCTGCAGTCGAACGGCGTCGTGGCGGGTGACGTCATCCGTCTTCTTGCGACTGAAGATGTGCAGGCGTGCGAGAGCGGATGCCGGGAAGCACTGGCGTCGGCCGTCGTCACCGCCGACACCGGCTTGTCCGATGCCGCCCGGAGCCGGCTCGCGTTGTTTCGCTAATCGAGCGCTCTTTCCGACGCGTCGCCGAGAGGGCTTATGGCCGCCCGATACCGACCGACACTACGTACAACCGAGTTCAACCTGCTGCTGCCGCCCGCCCTCCTGGCGGTGCTCGGGATGCTGATGATCTTTCTCGTGCCGACGGGACGGGTGCAATGGACCTGGGGCGATATCTGGGTCAGCCTGGCGTTCGCCGGGCTCGTCCTGGGCATCAGCCTCACCTTCGGCATCCGGGGCTTCCGGGGCGATCAGGTCGTGCTGCCCCTTGTCGCCGGCCTGTCGGTCCTCGGGCTCCTCATGATCCAGCGGTTGCATCCCGATCTCGCGGCTCTTGACTCCGGGTATGCAATGCTCGCCCAGCGGCACTTGATCTACCTGATCGCCGGGCTCGCGCTGCTCTGGCTGATCGTGATGCTGGCCGGTCCACTCCGGAT
>CADCWJ010000208.1 GCA_902806365.1 uncultured Thermomicrobiales bacterium | reverse complement strand
TTTCCGGCTCAACGCCCGCGCCAGGATTGCCCTGCTCACCGATCCCGGGTCGTTCACCGAATGGGATGCCGGGCTCCAGCCCGAAAACCCGCTCCAGTTCGCCGATGGGCAGGGCCCGTACGATGAGCGCCTTGTCCGTGCCCAGGCCCGGACCGGCGAAACCGAGGCCCTGATCAGCGGAACCGGCACGGTCGAGGGCCGGGCGCTGGCGCTGCTCGTGGCCGATTTCGACTTCCTTGGCGGCAGCATGGGATCGGTCTGGGGCGAGAAGCTCGTGCGGGCGGTCGAGCGGGCGGTCGCGTTGCGGATGCCAGTCCTCTCGGTCAACGCCTCCGGCGGGGCGCGGATGCACGAGGGGATCTTTTCGCTGATGCAGATGGCGAAGACGGTGGCGGGGTTCACCCGGCTTGGCCAGGCCGCGTTGCCGCACTTCTCCCTGCTCGTCGACCCGTGTTATGGGGGAGTGACCGCCTCGTATGCGACCGTCGCCGATGTGATCCTGGCCGAGCCGGGGGCCAGGATCGGGTTTGCCGGTCAGCGCGTGATCGAGCAGATCACCAAGCAAAAACTGCCGGAGGGATTCCAGACGGCGGAGTTCCTGCTCGACCACGGGATGATCGACCTGATCGTCGACCGCTCCCTCTTCCGGCAGACCCTGATCACCCTGATCGATCACCATCGGCCACCGGGAGCCTTGCGGCCGGATCCGGTCGCCGCCGTCGAGCCGGTCGGCGTCGTTTCGAATGGCCTCGTCACCGACGACCTGGCGGAGCTGACGACCGTTGGCGGCACATCGACCGGTGATGCGGCGCATGGCGAGAGCGCCGGACGCCCCCCAGGGCCAGAGTCAACGAGTCCGTAGCGCGGAAGACGGGAATCCCCAACCGATGGACACCACGGCCGAGATCGCGACCATGACAGAGGAAGAGGCCCGCCCCGAGCTGACGCCGATGGAGCGGGTGCGGCTTGCCCGTGAGCCCTTGCGCCCCGGCACGCTCGACTATATCGCGGAGCTCTTCAGCGATTTCCTCGAGCTGCACGGGGACCGGGTGTTCGGCGACGACCGGGCGCTGATCGGTGGGCTGGCGACCTTCCGGGGCCGGAGCGTCGTCGTTCTGGGGGGGCAAGGCGGCACGACGACACGGGAGAACCTGACCCGGAATTTCGGGATGCCGCGGCCGGAAGGCTATCGCAAGGCGCGCCGCCTGATGCGGCACGCCGAGAAATTCCACCTCCCGATCGTGACCTTCATCAACACCCCGGCCGCCGATCCCGGGATCGGCTCGGAAGAGCGCGGCCAAGGCACCGCGATCGCCGAAAGCCTCCTGGAAATGGTAGGAGTGCGGGTGCCGATCGTCTGCGTCGTGGTGGGGCAGGGCGGAAGTGGCGGGGCGCTGGCGATCAGCCTCGGGGACCGGATCCTGATGCTGGAGAACGCAATCTACGCCGTCGCGCCGCCGGAAGCGTGCGCCGCGATTTTGTGGAAGGACGCCGGGAAGGCCGCGGAGGCGGCCGAGACGATGCGGGTCACCGCCGCCGATCTCGACCGGTTCGGAATGATCGACGAACTGATCCCGGAGCCGGTCCCGGCCCACGAAGCGCCGCGCGAGACGATTGCGGCAGTCGGAGAACGCCTGGCCGTCCATCTCGACGAACTGCTGGCCACCTTCGACCCCGACGATGCATCCTCGATCGAACGGCTGCTCGCCAACCGGTACGTCAAGTTCCAGCGGATCGGCGCCTGGCACGAAGGATAAGGTCTACACCTGAAAGAAGGCGGCTGACCTCCGATCAGAGGTTACGAATTGCCCGATCCGACCGGCAGCGACGAGAGC
>CADCWJ010000207.1 GCA_902806365.1 uncultured Thermomicrobiales bacterium | reverse complement strand
GGGGACGGCCCCGGCGCTGACTTCTCCTAGCGCGACGCCCGCACGCCCATCGCCTGCATCCCGGCGAAGACGAGTGCTCCAGCGATATGCACGAGGATGAAGCCGACCCCGAGCGGGTTCGGATCGATCCAGTCGCTGACCAGCAGAAGCATGCCCGTGGCCGCCCATGCCAGGTTGCCCAGGACGACCGCCCGCCCAACGGCGGAGGAGACCGGTGTCCGCCGCGCGAGCAGCGCCAGGGTGGCGCCATAGGCTACCGCGATGGTTCCCGAGCCCGTGAGGAACGCCGTTGGCAGGTCGAGAGAGGAATCGAGTTGACGCGCTCCGACGAGTGACACGACACCGACAACACCCGAAACGGTGGCATCGGCAAGGAGCGCCTGTGTCAGCGTCATACCGTTCGCGCGCCATGCAAGTGTTGCCATGGGGCCTCCATCGTGCGTCGCGGCTGCTAACGAAACGATACCGGTGACGGGTCTTGCACGCAGCTCAACGCGCCGCCCGTAGCGTCATCGCCTCCAGTTCCGCGACGACCAGCGCGGCGATGAGGTTGGCCAGGACAAAGGCGACCCCGAGTGCATTCGGGGCGATCCAGGAGCCTAGCAGGAGGATGCTGCTCGCCACCGCCCAGGCCAGGTTGATGCCGATCGCGCCGTACACGCCCGCGCCGTGAATCGATCGTCGCGTCCCCAGTGTCAGCATCCCGGCGCCAAACGCGAGAAAGAACGCTCCAGAGCCGGCAATGAGCGCCGAAGGTAAGTCGAGGGCCGGTCCAAGCCAGTGCGCCGTGCCGAGATACACCAGACCGGTGACCAGGAGGATCCCGGTATCGGCAAGGAGTACCCGCCTGAGCGTCGGCAGGGAGAAACGGCGGTTGGCTGTCACCGTGCCGGTTATCTGCATCGAAACATCCTTTCATCGTGTGGCTCGACGTCGACCCGGCCCGCCGCCGGGTGCCGATCCCTGCATTCAGCATCGGGCCGGTGCCGAGCCGAAACAATTACCTCCGGGGTAAGTGTTTTTTGCGGTACTCCGGATAGGATGGGAGCATGACGTTATCCATGAGCGACACCCTGCGGGGGAATGCCCTGCCCGCGCCGGGGCAGACGCTGGGCGACCACCTCCGCTTCTGGCGGGAGCGACGGCGGATGAGCCAGCTCGCCCTGGCGGCCGAGGCAGGCATCTCCGCCCGTCACCTCAGCTTCCTGGAGACCGGCCGCTCGCGGGCAAGCCGCGAGATGGTGGGGCTTCTCGCCGAGTGCCTGATGGTTCCGGCGCGGGGCCGCAACGGGCTCCTGATCGCGGCCGGCTTCTCGCCCGCGTATCCGGAGCGATCGTTCGACGACCCCGAACTGCGCGGAGCGCGCCGGGCCGTCGACCTGATCCTGGCCGGACACGAGCCGTTTCCGGCGCTGGCGATCGACCGGCACTGGCGGCTGGTCACCGCCAACGCGGTCGGTACACGCCTCCTCGGTGCGCTCGATGTCGCTCCCGACCTGCTCGACCCTCCACTCAACCTGATGCGGCTGGTGCTGCATCCCGGCGGCATGGGACGCCAGATCGTCAACCTGCCCCAGCTTCGCCATCATCTGCTGGAGCGGCTCCGGGTGCAGGTCGAGACCTCGGCCGATCCTGTCCTGGCCGGCCTGTTCGACGAGCTTCACGCGTATCGGGTGAGCGATGATGTGAAACCGGAGCCTGGCATCGCTGGCGACTACGGCGGCATCGCGGTGCCCTTCGTGCTCCGGATCGGCGATGATACGCTCAGCTTCATCAGCACGACGACGGTCTTCGGCTCGCCGGTGGATATCACCCTGGCCGAGCTCGCGATCGAGACGTTCTTCCCGCTCGATGACGTTACCACCGTAGCCTTGCGGCGGATCGTGGGGTGGGGGACGGAGCCGGCGCCTTGACCGCCTCGGCGCCTGATCGCAGGAAAGGACTTCCTCCATGGACGCACGAACGATAAGCCGGCGCGGCGTTGTCCGCCTTGGCGCTGCGAGCCTGGTCGCCGGGGCGGCTGCCCAGGGTTCCGTCCGGGCCCCGCGCGCCCAGGACGATGCCGATCTGCCCCCGCTGGTGATGACGGATGGCTACGCCGGGGGCGGCACTGTGCCGTCGTCGCTCGGGGCGGCCCAGTTCTCGCTGGCGGTCTTCGCGCGGGACCGGGGAGATGGCTCGCCCGCCGCGCCTTCAGGGTCGTTCCAGCTCCAGGATCTCAGCGATCCGGCCAACCCGGTGACGATGACGAGCGACGAGTTCACGAGCTACACGGCGTTCTCGACCCAGCGCCCCAACGCCCGCCAGGTGACGGGATGGGCCAGGGTCAACGACACCGGGCCGTTTCCCTTCCTGCTCCAGGTCGAGGACATGGCGGCGGTCGGCGACCAGGTGGACACCTTCAATCTCGTGTTCGGCGACGCGGCGGTGCCGTTTCTTCCCGGGAACGGCAGCCTGGTCTGCGATTGCGGGGGCTTCTCATACAGCCTCCGGGGCACGGTCGCGAGTGGCGATGTCGCCCGCTTCGAGCTCACCTGACTCGCCCCCTGAGAAAAGGACCGGCCATGTCCCAGGAATCGAGTACAACCGGCACGTCGACCATCAATGGCGCCCTGATCACGTACGAGATGGCCGGAGCCGGCCGGACTGTCGTGTTCCTGCACGCCGGGATCTGCGACCGCCGGATGTGGGATCCGCAGTTCGATCGCTACGCCGAGCGGTTCCGCGTGATTCGCTACGACATGCGTGGTTTCGGGGATTCGCCGATGGTCGCCGGTCCCTTCTCCCACGCCGGAGATCTCGTGGCGCTGCTCGATCGGCTCGATGTCGACCGCGCGATCTTCATCGGCGCGTCAATGGGCGGCGCAGTCGCCCTCGATCTTGCGCTCGCCCATCCCGGACGCGTTGACGCGGTGGTTACCGTGGGTTCATCCCCGCGCGGGTTCGACATCCCCGATCCCGCTCTCGCTGAGCTGTGGAAGGAGGCTGAGCCCGCGTTCGCACGCGGCGACCTCGATCGCGTCAACGAGATCGAGATGCAGGCCTGGCTCGATGGACCGCACCGACCGTTGGGTGGGGTCGATCCCACGGTGCGGGCGAAGGCCGAGATGATGAACCTCCGGGTGCTCCAGCTGGAGAGCGATGTCGAGGGTGACGCGCAGCGGCCGTCGATCGTGGCCAACGATCACCTCCACGAGTTGACGATTCCAGTCCTCGCGGTGGTCGGCAACCTCGACCGCATCGGTGCCGTCGAGGGGAGCCGGCGGATCGCCGCCAGCGTGGCCGGTGGCCGGTTCGTCGAGATTCCTGGCACCGCCCACCTTCCGAGCATGGAGCAGCCACGAGCGTTCGACGATCTCGTCCTGCCGTTTCTCACATCCCTCGATCAACGACGTATGGGAAATCGCCATTCCGAGCGCAGAAGCTGCCTGTTGTGAATCCCAAAAGTTGTGTCGCGCGCGACGCGCCTCCGACGGTCACGAGTCGTGCTCGCAACGGAACAGTGACCACTCCTTGCCGTGGCGCGGTCGCACGCCGTATCCGCGAGAACCAGGCCGACCCACGACCAACAAGCGCTCCGGCGACCAGCTCGAGTCACGGCGGAGCGAACCAGCCCTGGTCTTCTGGCGTCACGGCTGAAGCGCTCCGACAATACCGGCGAGCCGGTCGATCTCCTCGTCCGTCGTGACATAGTGGACGGATGCCCGGACGAAGCGCCCCAGCGCATCCTGTTCGGGGTCGAGGTAAGTGCGGTAGATGTTCGACAGCGAGACGTTGACCCGCTCCCCGGCGAGCGCCTCCTTTATCTCCTCCGCCCTGATCCCGGCCCGCGAAAAAGTGACGATCCCGCCCCGGACGAGACCGGCATCGTGGACAGTCACGCCGTCGATCGCGTCCAGGCGGCTCCGCAGCAGATCGGCCTGCCGCCGGACCCGCTCCCAGATCATGTCCAGCCCAAGATCCAGCGCGTAATCGACCGCCGCGCCAAGCCCCAGCCGGCCGGCGACATAACTCTCCCAGTTCTCGAAGCGCCGGGCGTCCGGCCGGATCGCGTAATCGGTCGCGGAGATCAGGTCCGCCGCGTGGAGATCGAGCAGCGGCGGCTCCATCGTCTCGATCCGCGAGCGCCGGACGTAGACGAACCCGGCGCCGCGCGGTCCCCGCAGGTACTTCCGGCTCGTCGCCGAGAGCACGTCGCACTGCAGGCGTTCGACATCGAGCGGCACTTGACCGGCGGTCTGGCAGGCATCGAGCACGTACCAGGCGTCGGGCTGGCGCTGACGCACGATCGCCCCGATCTCCTCGGCGGGCTGGACGAGTCCGCCATTCGTCGGCATGTGGGCGATGAAGACCGCCTTTACCGGGCGGTCGAGCGCCGTGCCGAGCGCATCGAGGGAGATTTGGCCGTTGGCATCGCTGGGCACGACTTCGATCTCGATGCCCCGCCGCGTCGCGATCTGGAGCAGGGCAACGAGATTGGACGCGTATTCGGATTGCGTCGTCAGGACGCGGTCGCCCGGCACGAATGGGATGGCGTAGACCGCCATGTCCCAGCCGCGCGTTGCGTTCTCGACCAGGGCGATCTCGTCGGGAGCGGCGTTGAGCAGCCGGGCGATCGAATCGTAGACCGCGTTGAGCCGGTCGCTGGCGGCAGCCGCCGCTTCATATCCACCGATCGTCGCCTCCAGCGTCACGTGGCCGATCACGGCGTCCAGGACCGGTTGGGGGGAGAGGGACGAGCCGGCGTGGTTGAAGTGCGCGACGTGCGCGCAGCCGGGGGTCTCCTCGCGCAGGGCCGCGATCCGGTCCTCAAGCGTCTGCGTTACCACCATGCTCTGATCCTCTCTCGCTCCATGGGATTGCCGTCTTGCAGGCAGGATACGGCGTGGGGCTCGGACGGTCGACGCGGTGCCCGACGTCGGACACCGGTACCCAGGTTCCGATTCCATCGACCTGGTTCCGCCAGGCACGACTTCGTTCGCGAGCACGCCACTACTATCCGATGCTCCCGATCGGCTACATCGAGCCACGCAGGGCCGATGCAGACGAGGCTTCGCTGCCCCGGCCGCACGTCTTGCACGTGTTGATCAGGAAGGGTTCCTCCCGGACAATGACGGCTCGAATCCCCGTCACTCGTATCCACCGTGGAGACATTCGTGAACATCGAGCATGTCGTCGATCTCCTGCGTGACCTGGTCGCCATTCCCAGCGTCAACCCGATCTACGATCCGG
>CADCWJ010000206.1 GCA_902806365.1 uncultured Thermomicrobiales bacterium | reverse complement strand
TCCCAGCTCGAGGCGCCGGAGGACGACTGACAGGAGGTAGAAGGCCACGCCGTAGCCGAGAATCACGGTTACGGTCGGGAACGGACGCGTGAAGCCCTCCGAGGCCTTGAGCGCGGTGGTCGCAACAACCTCCGCACCGATCGCGAACAGCAACAGCAGGTACGACTGCATGCGTTCTCCTCGACCGTGAACTCCGGTTCGTGCTAGCGGAGCCGGAACTGGTCTAGCGCGTCAGGATCTACGCCGAGGCCGGGCTCGTCGGGCACCGTCATCCGCGCGCCGCCCTCGGCGAACCAATCGTAACGTGCCAGCAAAGCGTCCCGGGCGGCGTAGGGTGCGGTGTCCACCTCGATCCAGACCGGGTCGTCTACGCCCGCGTCGTCGGCGATCACGCTGGCCCAATGGAGCGAGGCGGCGAGGCCGATCCCGATGCCGAAGCAGTGCGGAGCGATCATCATCCCGGCCGTCCGCGCCATGTTGGAGATTGCGGTGGCATCGTCAATGCCGCCCGCCAGGCACAGATCCGGCTGCAAGACGTCGACCCCGGCGGTCGCGATCCAGGCAGCTGCGTCGCGCAGCGACATGATCGTCTCCCCTCCCGCGATCGGCACCAGCGCCTGGGCACGTAGGGGGGCGTAGTCGTTGAGCAAGCGGGGGGGCAGGGGCTCCTCGAGCCACGTCACCCCCTGCGCCCCAATCCCACAGCACACCGCCTCCGCTGCGGGCACATCGTAAGCCTGGTTCGCATCCACCATGATTGCCATGCCGTCGGCCGCCCGCAACACCGCCTCGATTGCGCGGAGATCGCGCGGGGGCGTCGTGCCGATTTTGGCCTTGACCGCGGTGAAGCCGCGGGCTGCGACTCGACACACCTCCTCTGGGTAGTGCGCCAGCGGGTCCTCCGCAGGGGCGAACCAGAGGGCGGATGCGTACGGGCGAATTCTGGGCCGAGCGGTGCCGCCGAGCAGGGCCCGAACGGGCACCCGGAGCAGCTTGGCGGCCGCGTCGGTGGCTGCCAGGGCGACCGCGGAGAGCGCCGCCGCCAGGGCCACATCTCCGTCCGGGTAACGCAGCCGTTGCGCGGTAGCATGCGCCACCGCGGTCCGCTCGAAAACGCTTCGTCCTACAAAATGATCTTGGACGTGGGCAATCGAGTCCGCGGTCGCACGGGCATCGGCATACGCCTCCCCCCATCCGACCGTGCCGTCGGCGGTGGTGAGACACACCACCGCCGAGGCCCGTCGGTCAATCCAGCCTTGGGAGTAGCCGAAGCGATCCGGCACGTCGCAACCGTATATCCTGCCTTCGATGGTCCGGATCTCGCTGCCGTCGCTAGCCAACGATGCCATCCGGATAGATCTCGAAGTACTTCCAGTCGTGCTGCGGTACGACGATGTCCGCGTTGCTGGTCATCCAAGCGTAGCCCCGCATCAGCTCGCGCAGGTCGAAGAACGACCCGACGGGCCAGTTCAGTTCCAGGTTGCGGTAGAAGAAGTAGAGATCGCCGGAGAGACAGACCCGGCCGGCATCGGTGTCGACCAGGACCGCCTGGCTGCCCGGGGTGTGCCCGCCCAGCTTCTTGAGCGAGATGCCGTCCGAGACGCGGTAGTCTCCTTCGATTGGCTCGAGGCGATTTCCAAGTTCGAGCAGGTTATAGCCGTATTCGCCGTAATAGAACTGGACGTAGCCCGGAGGATGCAGGGCCCACGGAAGCTCGTCGCGCTGCACGAGAAAACGCGCGTTCGGGAACTTGAGATTGTTTCCGATGTGGTCGAAGTGACAGTGAGTCAGGATGACCAGATCGATCTCGGCAGGCGTGACCCCAACCTTGGCAAGTTGATTCTCGACCGTCCACTCCGGCCGGTGCTCGGTCCAAAGGGCAAAGCCGTGCTTGGCCAGCACGGTTCGGGCGCTGTTCGATCCGGTTTCGCTTGGGTCGTACCCCGTGTCGACCACGATTTTCTGGCCATCCCCCTCGATGTACCACATCGTGATCGGCGAGCGCTGCCCGGGTCCACGCACGCCACGCTCGAACTGCATATCATCGACCCAGCCGAAGGGTCGCTTGTCCTCGTCGACCAGAAGGTCCGCCCCCAGCAGCGGATAGCCGGAGGCAGCCGGCCCTGCGTGGTCTCCCGTGACGAGCATGTGGATCTTGCGGCCCATTACTTCTCCCTCTCACTGTGTCGCCAACCGACGCAATCAACTCCTCAGTACGCCATGAACAGCCGGAGGCCCGGCGGGTGCGCGCCTTCGCCTACTCTCGGAGGCGGAAGGGACGCGTCATGAACCCGTAGAAGTTCAAGTCGTCGCTCGGCCCCCCATCGTAGTGCCCGTAGTCGCCCGAGAAAACGAGCCAGCCCGAGCGGCCGTCGGCGCTGAGCCACTTCGGCGGGACCTGGGGAAGATAGGCGACGTGCTCGCCTTCCCAGTAGGG
>CADCWJ010000205.1 GCA_902806365.1 uncultured Thermomicrobiales bacterium | reverse complement strand
AGCGACGAGGGATCTCCCGACGCGGCAGCGGCGGAACCTGCACCGCCAGGCGGTGGTCATGCCAAACGGCACGGGTAGCCAGACCCCTCCAGGGCAACCACACAGGGTTGCCCCTACCGGGTCGCGCGAGATTGGGCGCTGACACGAAGCGCAGGGAAAGCGAGTTCACGTCGATGGATGGAGGCGACTGGCGAGACGACGCTGGCCTGGTCGTCCTGCCGGGCGGAGCCAGAGTTCGCGGACGTCGCCTGACGGACTCCGTTAGCCCGGCCGACTTCGCGCTGATTCTCGCCAGGGGACCGGTTCCGCCATGGACCCATCGGCGCATCCGTTGGCCGGAATTCTGGATCCCCACCGACCGGCGCGGCGCGCTCAATGCGGTGCGTGAGGCGCACCGGCGTGCCTGTGCCGGCGAACGCGTGGAGATCGCCTGCCGCGGCGGGGTCGGCCGGACCGGAACCGCGCTCGCCGCCCTCGCCATCCTGGATGGCATGCCCGCCGGTGAGGCGATCCACTGGGTGCGGACCGCCTACGACCGCCGTGCCGTGGAAACCCCGTGGCAACGGCGCTGGCTCTGCGCCCTCGCCGACGAGCGGGATTAGGGCGGTTTGCAGAAGGAGTGCCGGTCCTCTGTCATCCCAACAGCCGTGTCGGGCAGCTGTGTCGGGCAGCCGCACCCGAGAGAGCGCGGCGACGAGAGCCTGGCCTGAGCGAAGCGCAGCGGAGTCGAATGGCGATCCCCCTCCTGAGCGTCGCGAATGGACCAGTAGCGTCGGGACCCGCACCGCCAGATGGTGGTCATGGCGCTACCAGGGCAGCCAGACCATTCCTGGGCAGGCTCCGGGCTGCCCTACCGGAGCGACAGCAGCAATCTATGGGGCGACGATGCGCAGGGTCGAGACGATGACGATCGCGCTGCCATCGGTCGCCGTGATCTCGATCGTCGTCGGTCCGTAGACCAGCTCGGACCCTCGGGGGAGATCGTCGATGGCCAGCTCGACATCGTACGTTCCGAGCGGGATGTCCAGGAAATCGACTTGCCCGTCCTTGTTCTCGTCGCACCCTTCGGCGCTCTCGAACTCGTCGTTCAGGAGCGTGACGCAGGTGTCCTCGTCCTTCACCAGCTCCCCGGTGTACGGATCCTGATAGAGGATCGAGACATGCCGTTGGTCGTCGTCGGTCTGGAACCGGTCCTGCTTGACGACGATTCCCTGCTCGGCGGCCTCCTCGATCACCTCGATCGTGAAACGTTCAATTAGGTCCTCGTCTTCCGGCGCGGTCGTCTGGTCGACCTCGTAGGTGCCGGCCGGGACATCCTCGAACTCGACCCGGCCGTCCCGGTTCTCGTCGCAGCCCTCGTTGCTGAAATCGATCAGCACGTAACAGGCGCCTTCGAGCAATTCGGAGCTCTCCGGGTCCCGGGTGATCAGGCCGATGTCCGGAATCTCGGGATCGCCGCCATCACCGACCTGGGCGCTGACCGGAAACCGGAGATAGCCATCGCCGGTGATCCCGAACCACTCGTCCGGGGAAAGGGCGTACCCCGCCGTGGTCTGCGTGTGGCTGACGAGGTAGCTGCCGACCGGCAGGTCGTCGAACTCCACCCAGCCATCGCCGTTCTCGTCGCAGCCTTCCTGGCTGCCACCGTTGAAGATGAAGCACTGCCCGGACGGGGTGTCGCCAGTTTCGGTGTCGTAGGGCTTGACCGCGACATCCGCCGTCGCGCCGGTCGAGGTGTCCGCCGCGATCTGGACTGGAAAGAACTGCTCCGCGTTGCCTGATGCGACGACGATCGGGAAGTCACCGATGTCGAGATAGCCGTCGATCCCCTGGGTCTGGATCACCAGGTACGGACCGGGCAGGACACCGGCGAAGCGGATGCTGCCGTCTCCGTTCTCGTCGCACCCCTCGTTGCTGGCATCCTGCAGCACGAAGCAGGCATCGGTCAGCGGCTCGCCGGTGACCCAGTCAGTTACATCGAGGTACACCGTGACGGTATCCTCCTGCAGTGCCATCGCGGCCCCGGCCGGTAGCGCGATGATGACCGCCAGGAGGATCATCACGGATGCGGCTGCCCGTTTCATTTCCATGGTCCTTTCTCGGTCGGCTTTCACCCCATCACGTCGGCCGTTGCGGGGCGAACGGATGTGCCGGGAGCGGTCGAATGGGTACCTTGCCGATAAGACGACCGGCCCGCCTGGTTTGTTTCGTGGGTCCCAATCCAGTTTACGACGCGATCTCCGCTTTCGGGCGGTCGAGGGCACGGGCGTAGACAACGTTGACGGCCAGCGCGACGACGATCACCAGCAGCGCTGTCTTCAACGAGGTGATCCGCGCGAGGTAGCCCAGCAGCGGCGGACCGGCCAGGAATCCCGAATAGCCGATCGTCGCCACAGCCGCGACCCCCTGCCCGCTGGAGATGCCCGGTGTCGAACCCGCCGCGCTGTAGACCACCGGGATCACCACCGAGAGCCCGAGCCCCATCACCGCGAACCCGGCAACCGCCGCCGCGATCGTTCCCGGCAGCAGCCCGCCGAGCATTCCCAGGGACGAGATCACGCTCCCCACGGCGACGGTCCGGACCGGGCCGAAGCGGGCGACGATCCGGTCTCCGGCGAACCGGCCGATCAGCATCGTCAACGAGAAGGCGGTGAAGGCGAACGCCGCAACACCCTCGCTCCCGCCCAGTTCATCGTTGACATACAGCGCGCTCCAGTCCGCCATCGCGCCCTCGCCCAGCGCGCCGCAGAACGCGAGAACCCCAAGCGGCCAGAGGATCCGGGGTGGGATCGCAAACCGGGGCGGGCTGGCGTCGCCTTCGGTTCTGATGGGCTGGGGCTCATCCGCGATCTGCCCCCGCGCCGCCCAGAGCACGATGCCCAGCCCGACCGCGCTGAACGCCACGAAATGCGGGACCAGCCCGACCCCGGCCTCGGCGATGACGCCGCTCAGGGCCGCGCCGACCAGCGCCCCGAGGCTGAAAAACCCGTGCAGCGACCCCATGATCGGCTTCCTGAGCCGCCGCTCGACCGCGACGCCCTGGGCATTCATCGCGACGTCGACCGCGCCGAAGGTGAACCCGTAGGCGAAGAGCGCCATACCCAGCACCGCCGGGTTTGGCGAGAGCGCCAGCAGCGACAGCCCGATGGCGAATGCCGCCCCGAAGGCCACGGACGACCGGGCGCTGCCCTGGCGCTCGATGATCCGCCCGATGAACTGGAACGCGACCAGCGAGCCGACCGCGATGAACAGCAGCAGCGT
>CADCWJ010000204.1 GCA_902806365.1 uncultured Thermomicrobiales bacterium | reverse complement strand
GAGCGTGGGTTTGCGGAAGAGGCGCCCCCGCGCGGCGATCCCGGCGGCGTCGAACATCGGGAGGTGGAGGGAGACGACATCGTGCTCGCGGACGAGGCGGGTGGAGACAAGCCCGAGCGTGGGCATGATCGGGCCCTTGCCCACACGAAAGGCGACCGGCACACGGACGACGCGGATGCCCTCCACCATCTCGTCGCGGGGCAACGCCGGATCGTGCTGGGACGTCAGGACGGTGACCTCATGCCCACGCGCCACGAGCGCGCGACCGAGCCGCTCGACGTAGATCGTGAGCCCGCTGACATGCGGCCGGTAATACGTGAGGGAGAGCAGGATACGCACGCTCAGGCGGTGATCGGCACGTCGAAAAGCGCGCGATTGGCAACCACCCACCTGGCCAGGCGATGAACGCCTTCGGAGACCGACACGCGCGGTGCCCAGCCGAAATCCAGCCCGGCCTTGGCGGTGTCCGCAATGAAGATCGGCTGGTCTCCCGGCCGGGTCGGCTGGAACGGGGGATCGGGGATCTCGCGCCCGAGGGCGGATTCCAGAAGCGGCTTGAACTCCCACCAGATCGACATCGCGTTCCGGGCGCCGCCACCGATGTTGTAGACCTGGCCCCGCGTGACATCGATTTGCTCGACCGCGCTTTCGTAGGCGTCGAGCAGATCGTCGATGTAGAGCAGATCGCGGACCTGCTTGCCGTCACCGTAGATCGTGATCGGCTTGCCGGTGACGAGGGCGATGATGAACCATGCCACCCAGCCCTGATCCTCGACCCCCATTTGGCGTGGACCGTAGATGCAGGACTGGCGGAAGACAACGGTCGGCAGCCCGTAGATCCGGGCATAATCGCGAACGTACTGGTCAGCCGCCCCCTTGGAGCAGCCGTAGGGCGAGTGAAAATCGAGCGGCTGGTGCTCGTCGGCGCCCTCGGGAAGATCGCGGTAGGTGTAGCGGGTATCACCCTCGACGACCGGGACGTCCTTCATCCCGCCGTACACCTTGTTGGTCGAGGTGTAGAGCACGATCGGCTCGTGGCCGGCGGCACGAGCCGCTTCGAGGACATTGAGGGTGCCGAAGGCGTTGATCTCGAAGTCGCGGCGCGGGTCGGTGACGGAGGTCGTGACGGCGGTCTGCCCTGCCAGATGGAAGACGGTGCCGGCATCGGCGACAGCGCGCTCGCAGGTCGCGGCGTCGGTGATGCTGCCCCGGATCACGGTGAACCCGTCTCCATGATTCTGCCGGAGCCACTCGAGGTTGCGCTCGGTGCCGGGGCGGGAAAAGTCGTCCAGGATCGTGACGCGCCGACCACCGCCCAGAAGCCGGTCGGCGAGGTTGGCGCCGATGAAACCAGCTCCCCCGGTGATCAGATTCGATTGCCGCCGGTCCGTCACGCCTGTCTCACTCCACCCCGTCACCGCATCTTCGACCCACCATGTACGGCCCGGATCATACCATCCCGGCCCGCTCGACCCGTGAAGCGGCACGACGATGTGGACGCCGCCGTGCCAGTAGACTTGCCGGGGTGACAGCGCCGCCCGTCACGGTACTCCCCGAGGAATATGATGCCGCCGCCTGCTTCATTCCATATCCGCCGCATGCCATGGATTGCCGCCTCGGCGGTTTCGCCCTTGCCCTGTCGTCATCCAGAGGGACGGTCCTTCGCTTCGCTCAGGATAAACTCCGCGACGAACGGTCTCGCGGCGAGGGGCCGCATCCGCCAACAGATGATCCTGAAGGGATCAAGCGGATGCGGTCCATCAATGGCTTCGCCATTGCCTGTTGAGCCGGTCCGGGCAGTGGCCGCAAACGGGGGCAAGCGACCCCTCCTTGTCATTCCGTCGGAAGCGAAGCGACCAGAGGAATCTCTCGCAGCCGACCCGCAGGTCGGCAAGATCGGCGTCCCGCCAAGGGATTTCGTCGGACAGCGGTCCTCCTTGGGAGATTCCTTCGCTGCGCTACGGAATGACAAGGAGTGTTGGACCGCGTACGCAGCAAGAATGAGCGTCCATGCGGACTGAGCTGACCGACGCCGGGTCTGGTACGTCCGCCCGCGTGACGGATCGCACCCGGCGGCGCACGGTCCGCTGGCTGACCCTGCCCACCCGCGCCGGGTGCCACCTCCCAATTGCGGCGGTCGCGCTCGCGCTGCGTTTCGCCGGGATCGGCTGGGGCGGCAACCACTACACCCACCCCGACGAGCTGTTCATGACGATGGTCGCGGTCGAGATCCGGAGTCCCGGTTCGCTGGGCGGCTATCTCGACACCGCGACCTCCCCGCTCAACCCATACAATGGCCGGTTCACTAGTTATGTCTATGGCACGTTCCCCCTGTTCGCGGCCAAGCTGCTCGGCGCAATCACCGGGAACGACGTGTTCGGCAACGGGCACCTGCCCGGGCGCTGGCTGTCGGCAATTGCCGATACCGGCTCGGTGCTGCTGGTGTACGTGATCGGACGGCGGCTCTTCGGGCGGCTCGCCGGGACCCTCGGTGCGGTGCTCCTGGCGTTCACGATGCTGCACATCCAGGCGTCCCACTTCTTCACGACCGACGCGATGTCGGCGTTCCTGGCCACGGCCACATTCGCCCTGATCCTGCACGCGGGCGGGCGGCGCGGGTTCGCCCTGTACGCGGCGGCGGGGCTGGCAGCCGGGCTGGCGGCGGCGAGCAAACCGAACCTGCTGCTCGCGTTCGGGCTGCTCGCGCTCCCGCTGCTGGAGGCGATCCGGATCGGTGGGTGGCGATCGGTGATGCCGGTTCCCGCCAACCTCTTCGGCCGCGACGATCGCTGGCGCTCGTCGCCCGTGCTGCCCGCGACGCTGCTGGCGGGGTTCGTCGCGATCTGGGCCTTCCGCCTCGCGCAGCCTTACGCCTTTGCCGGGCCGACGCTCTTCTCGTTCCGGCTCAACCCGCAATGGACGACCGATCTCGCATTCTGGCAACGCGCCCAGGCGGGGACGGTCGATCTCCCTCCGTCCATCCAGTGGGCCGAGCGGGCGCCGGTCGTGTTCATCCTCGACAATCTCGTCCGCTGGGGGATGGGGCCTGGCATGGGGATCGCCGCGCTGGCTGGGCTCGCGCTGGTGCTGTGGCGGATCGTAACCGCCCAGAGCTGGCCATCGTGGTGGCTGGTGGGGATTGCGGGCTGGGTGCTCTTCCACATCCTGTTTTTCGGCACCGGCCTCGGCAAGGCCCAACGCTACCTGCTGCCGGCCTATCCGCTGCTGGCGGTGCTGGCCGGGCTCACACTGGACCGGTTGATCGCCTGGGCGCGGCGATGGGGGCGGCGAGCACCCCGCCTGCCGCGTTGGCTGCATCCCGGCTACCTCCTGCCGACGATCGTCGTTATCAGCACAATTCTCTACGGCGTCGCGTTCACGACGATCTTCACGCGGGAGCATACGCGCGTCGTCGCCTCGGAATGGATCTTTTCGAACGTCCCGCCGGGAAGCACGATCGCCACCGAATACTGGGATTTCGGGCTGCCGCTCGCGCTTCCGGGCGAAGACGTAGGGCAGTACCAGACCTTTCCGCTCGACCTCTACAAGACCGACTCGGCGGAGAAGCTGAGCACGCTGATCGGCCAGCTCAACCAGACCGATTACATCGTGCTCAGCAGCAACCGGCTCTTCGAATCCATCCCGCGGATGCCCTGGCGGTACCCGATGACGACCGCCTATTACGAGGCGCTGTTCACAGGCAAGCTGGGATTCGAGCGGGTCGCCCACTTCACCTCGTTCCCCGAGCTGTTCGGTGTCGCGCTGGACGACCGGGGGGCCGAGGAGTCGCTGACGGTCTACGACCACCCTGAAGTCCTGATCTTCCGGAAGTCCGCCGCCTGGTCGGACGACGCCGCCTGGTACCTGCTCAACGACGCGCTGGGCCGGGGTGGGAT
>CADCWJ010000203.1 GCA_902806365.1 uncultured Thermomicrobiales bacterium | reverse complement strand
CAGCGACGGGCGCCTCTTCTTCCTGAACGCGCCCCAACTGATGATGTATCCGGGGATCGCGATCACGCTCGTCGTGCTCGGCTGCAACCTGCTCGGGGACGGCCTGCGCGACGCCCTCGATCCCCGCCAGAGCGTCCGCTAACGCAAACTACCTGCGCTCAACGGGGGACGCGGACGGCCACATCGGCCCGGTACCTGGCGTACGACGGGTACACGACGAGTCGCGCGGCGCCGATCGCGATCTCCTCCCGGGCATCGCCGAGCGGCAGGGGGGCGGGGGAAGCATCGTTCGCGAGGCGGGTGAACAGCGAGGCGAGCGGGTTGGCATCGGTGGCGCGGATCGGCTGGGCATCGAGCAGGCGCAGGACCTGCGGCCAGGTTCCCCAGGCGGCCCGGCGGTCCGGCTCCGGGCCGTCGCTGAAGTGGGCGAGATAGCGGCCGAGCACGAAGGGATAGACCTTGTGCACCCGGAACCGTTTGGCGGTCCGGGAGTCGACGCGGCCGAGGAGGTCGTCACCGCCATGCCGGCGCAGCCAGTCGAGCACTCCACTCACCTGGCGATTGGCATAGAGGACGTTGTCGCGCTGGCGCGTCAGCTCGGCGGTCGAGCGAGCAAAGGGGTCCTGCGACTTCAGCTCGAACACGCCGAGCGTGCCGGTCTTGCGATCGAAGACGACGGCGTCGATATCGGTGCGAAGGGTGCCGGCGTCACGCCGGAGCTTGATGGCGCCAGCACTGGTCACGAACCGCCTGTCATCGAACAGCGCGTAAAGCTCCTGGCGAAACACGTCCTCCCGGAGAAATGCCGTGTTGTGATACCCCTGCGCGTCACGTCGCTTGAACTCGCGCGTCAGGAAGAGCAGCGGCTCCGTCGTCACCCCGTGCAGCGAGGGGGCGAGCCGGTCCGGCTCTACCTGGACGAGCGGTGCCGCCGCCACGCCGGGCACGGCGGCGTGATAGGCCGCGCTCTCCCGGTCGAGCGTGAAGGTAGCGACCGCCCGGTCGATCGTCTCGGGATCGACGGCGAGATCCGATGCGATGGCGGCGACCAGCCAGCTTCGGGAACAGAGCGCCGCCGCTTCTCCGCGATCGCGTGCCTGGAGCGCCCACCTGATGAGCCATCCCAGGACATCGCGATAGGTCTGGATCGTGCAGCCACCAAGCGTGACGTCCGGCGGATAGCCGAGCTGGTAGGCCATCGACTTCAGGTGCGCGTCGGCCAGCCGGTGGTAATAGGCATCGGACCCGAGGTCGTCCCCGGGACCGCCCCGCTCGGGATCCGGCCGCTCGGAGTGCAGGGCACGCAACTCGGGCGCATGACGCCGGGCAAGCGACGCGGCCCACCAATCGATGTCCGCACGTTCCCGCCAGCTCGCCGGCATCTGCTTCGTGGCGATCCAGGCGTTGAAGGTGCCATTGCCGTCGTCCACCATCCGCATGAAGCCGGTCTCGCAATGCCTCAGGACCAACTCAGCCTCGGCGAGCCGACCGCACGCATCGAGAAAGCGCTGCGCCCAGCCATCCCACCCTTCGCCGGGTGAGCCGAACGCTGCCGGTGCGTCGTCAGCGTCGGCATCGGGTTCGAGGAGAAGCTGAAGCGCCTTGTTCCCACCCAGCCCGGCGAGGCGACGACCCGTGACGAGATCGGGCGCGGGTTCCACGAAGGCGGGATGTGGCAGCCGGTCGCGGAGGCGCAGGACCGCGAGAATCGCCGCCGTGCGGTCACGGGGGACGCCCGCCCGGAGATGGCTCTGCCGCTGGTCGATCAGGAGACGAAGTCGTTGGTGATCGGGAACGCTCATTGGCCGGGATCATCCACAGGCATCGATGGAGGCTGATCGGAGAGAGACAAGGGACGCGCGGGACGGTGCCGCACCGGCAGCCATTGTGCCACCCGCCCGGAAGCGTGCGCCAACGCGGTTGCCTACGTCGTGGCATGGGCGTATCATGTCGCTGACATACCTCCGGTAGGTATGTGGGTAGAGCCCTTCGCCCGCCCATGTGTCGCCACTTCGATCCATGATCCCGAAAGGACCAGAGCATGACCGAGACCGTCCTGACCGTCCCCAACATCAGTTGCGAGCACTGCGAGCGAACCGTCGTCGAGGCGCTCACCCCGACCGAGGGGGTGCAGACCGTGTCCGTCGACATCCCGGCCAAGACGGTCCGCGTCGCCTACGACGCCGACCGGGTCTCGGTCGATCAGTTGTCCGCGATTCTCGCCGCCGAGGAGTATCCGGTCACGAGCGCCAGCGCGTAACCGGATCGGCGTCGCCGCAATCCATCAACGCGAGCACACCAGGCGGTGGGCATTGTGCCCGCCGCCTGGTGTCGTCATGTCCGGGGTATCGGACTCCACGGATTCCCGACCACACAAATAGTCCGCAAGGGATCGCACGATTGCTTGCCCTCCGCTTCACGCTGGACTGATGCCGCGTGCAGGGCACAGGACGCCGGACTGCGCGGGAGATGCATTGACACGTATACCCCTATGGGGTATACTGGAGGTAAGATTCCCGGATTGGGAGAGTTTCAGGAGCGCAATTCATGGCCACGCAGACCCCAACCACACCCTCCTCGAATGCACCGGAGACCACCGCGGAAACAAGCCTGCCGATCACCGGCATGACCTGTGCCTCCTGCGTGCGGCGCGTCGAGAAGAGCCTGACGAAGCTTGATGGGGTGATCGAGGCGGGTGTCAACCTGGCGACCGAGCGTGCCACCGTCCGCTACGACCCGGCGACGGTCAATCCCGAGAATCTCAAGGCCGCCGTTGAAAAGGCCGGCTACGGAGTCCGCGCGATCCCGGCCCAGCCCACCTCATCCCCTGCACCCGCTCCCGCTCAACCGGACGCCGTTCCGGCCGGGACCGCCACGCTGCCGATCGAGGGCATGACCTGCGCGTCCTGCGTGCGGCGGGTCGAGCGGGCGCTAACCAAGGTTCCCGGTGTCTCCGGCGCCACCGTCAACCTCGCGACCGAGCGGGCCACGGT
>CADCWJ010000202.1 GCA_902806365.1 uncultured Thermomicrobiales bacterium | reverse complement strand
TCGTAGAGCCCGGCGGACGAACGGCCAGACGCGGTCATCAATGTCCCGAACGCGGGCCAGTCGCCCTTCGCGATGGCTTCTTCGCCACGCCGTACGCGTTCCACTTCCGTCACGACGTGATCGACGCGCGCCGTCAGGGTTGGATCGAGACCTGGAATGCCCGGTTTCCGCACGGCACCCCACCGCTCGATAGAAAGTGCACCGAGTGCCGGGAGATCAGGATCAGCGTGCGCGCGGATTAACGCCAGCGCCCGGCGGGATTCCTCCACGCGACGGGGATACGACGAGGAACCGATGGCATGGGCGACGCCGGAGTCCGCAACCGCGAAGACGAAGTCAGGGAGATCGGGTTCCAGGCGCTGGAATGAACCAGTCGCACCGTCGAATAGGATCACCCCGCCGGCAACCGACGTACTCTGATCCATCGCGCCGACCGGTGACCCCACGCGGTGCTCGGCATCCTGGGCAATCCGGACGATATCGGTGTCCGGGAGCTGGATGGGGCTGAGCGCCTGCACGAGGCTCACGCACAGGGCTGCCGACGAACTCAACCCGAACCCGATCGGGACGTCGCCAGCGATCGACAGCCGAAGGCTCGGGCGGACTTCCAGCTTTCGCGCAAGCAGGGCTCCGATTACGCCGTTCAGGTACTGCTCCGGTCCGACCCCCGCACTCGTTTCGATATGGACAGGTTCGCGATCGGTCCTCGCCGCGAACGGCTCGCCGTCGATGTCTGCGGCCACGGCCTGAACCACGTCTGCCGGGCCCCCCTCGCTGAACCCGATCCAGATCGACTGGTCGATCGCCCCGGCGAGGACCGGGCCGCCGTTGTAGTCAACGTGGTTGCCGAGCAGCTCCAGGCGGCCAGGGGCTACCGACCACGCGACCGGCGACCACCTCTCGCCGAAGGCTTCCAGGCCGGCGCGCCGGGCCCGGGCTGAAGGCTTCTCGCGGGAATCCGACGGCATTGGGGTCGCCTTTCCAGGAACGAACGATCGGCCCGGTCAGATCCGCATCTGGACCGATTTGAACGCCTCAGCCAGCTCGAACGGCTGGTCCTTCGCCAGGTCGGTGGATCGCTCCCGCAGCCGTTCCGCCAGGTTCTCCCCATCTCCGACCTGGCTTTTGTGCGCTAGCAGGGCATCCACCTTGGCGTCGAACGAGTCCGTGATATCGATGTAGACGTCCGGCTCTTCGGACCCGAAGTACCAGATCTCGGCGGTCTTGTGGGGTTCAAGACCCTCTGCCAGATGATCCGGGTAGTAGAGGTGATCTCGAGCCGTTGGGTACACGGCGTCATGTGTCGCCATTCCGACCGCCCGATGGTCGGGATGCAGCGCGTAGGGCCGGAACGGATCGTGGGTCACGATCACATCGGGTCGATGGGTGCGGATCATCCGCGTGATTTTCTCGCGCAGCTCGATATCGGGGACCAGGGCCCCATCCGGCTGCCGGAGAAATACGACCTCCGAGACGCCAAGACGCCGCGCCGCTTCGCGCTCCTCCGATTCACGCGTTGCGGCCAGCGTCTCCGGTGTCGCCGCTCGGTCGCTGCTTCCCCGGTCACCGGACGTCACCTGAATAATGGTGACGGTCTTGCCTTCCTTCGCAAACCTCGCGATCGTTCCCGCCGAAGAAAACTCGGCGTCGTCAGGATGCGCCACAACCCAGAGATAGGCCTGGTGCTCCCGGACATCCTCAGTTGCCATCGTTCATCCTGTCATCGGTCGCCACGGGCGACAAACCGTCACCGTGTTCGTGATAATTCTGGACCAGGATGCTGACCTCCGCGCCGAGAATCGACAACTGAACATCGTCCTGCGCCCCGGTGGCGAGATTCCTGACCCTGGCGATCCCCTGCTCCAGTTCCTTGCTCCCGATAATCACGGCGAACGGGATACCGCGCCGTGCCGCGTATTTGAGCTGATCGCCAAGACCGCGATGGAGTTGAATCGACTGATCCGTTGATATCCCCCGCCGCCGAAAATCGTGTGCCGTCTGCGTGGCGGTGGCCAGCGTCTCGGCGAAGACCGGCATGAAGACATCGACCACCGAGCGAGGCGCAGTCAGCAAGTCGAACTCCCCGACGACCTCCAGAATTCGCTCGAACCCAAGCGACATGCCGGTGGCTGGGATGTCCCGGCCGAGGAATGTGCCGACCAGGCCATCGTAGCGGCCCGCCCCGGCCACGGAACCGATTTTCGGCTCGGCGACGATCGCTTCATACACCGGGCCGGTGTAGTAGTCGATGCCCCGGGCGAGTGCCAGATCGATCTTCCACGCTCGCTTTGGAATTCCGAGATCTTCGAGGAATGCAACGAGCTGACGCAGCTCGGCGACTGCCGCAGTGCCTCCGTCTATCTCGTCGAGCGTGCGGTCGGCTTCAGCGAGCAGATCGTCTGCCGAACCGGTGGCGGTAATGAGATCGAGCACCCGGGTGGCGGCCGCTTCCGTCGCTCCCGCCCCAACGAGCTCGGCCCGCACGCCGTCTGCCCCGATCTTCCCGAGTTTGTCGATTGCCCGGAACGCGACGCTGGCCCCTTCCTGCGGCAACCCGGCGACCTCCGCCAGCGCCTGCAACAGCTTGCGATGGTTGATCGAAACGACCGCGCCAGTGAGGTTCACCGCCTGCAAGGCTTCGACCAGGACGCTGATCGACTCGGCATCGGCCAGCATGGACGACGAGCCAACAATGTCGGCGTCGCATTGCCAGAATTCCCGAAACCGGCCCCGCTGTGGATTTTCTGCCCGCCAGACCGGCGCGATGTGATACCGCTTGAACGGCATGACGATGTCGTTCTGATGCATCGCGACGAAACGCGCCAACGGGATTGTCAGGTCGTATCGAAGGCCGATCTCGCGATCGCCATGATCGCGGAAACGGTACATCAGCTTCTCGTTCTCGCCAGCCTTGCCGCTCAGGACCTCCATATACTCCAGGGCAGGGGTGTCGATCGGCTCGTATCCGTGCCGCTCGAACACCGTGCGAAAAATGGCGATCACCTGCTGGCGGAGCAGCATCGTTTCCGGCGTGTAGTCGCGGAATCCCTTGAGGAGTTGTGGCTTGCGGGCGCTCACGCGACGAACCTCCGGGCGGCAAGCGGGCGCTCCCGCACAAACAGGACTGACGTCATCACTTGGTCAGCTCCAGGACGACATGGCCGATCTCCGGACCGATCAGCTTCTCCATTGCGAGCGTTACCGCGTTACTGGAGCCGGGGACGCTGAAGATGGCCGTCCCGGCGGCGACTCCGGCCACGGCACGCGACAGCATCGCCGCCGCTCCAATCTCGCCGTACGACAGCATCCGGAAGATTTCCCCGAACCCCTGGAGCTGCTTGTCCAGCAGGGACACAATTGCCTCGTACGTATTGTCGCGACCCGCGATTCCGGTCCCACCATTGGTGATGATCGCCTGGATATCCGGGGTCGCAATCCACTCCTGGAGCAGGTCGATGATCCGGGAAACATCATCCGGGACGATCTCGTAAGCGATGATGTCGTGTCCCCGCCAGCGGAGGCTCTGCCGCACGAGCTCCCCGCTCCGATCGGTTTCGGCCGTTCGGGTGTCGCTGATGGTCAGGACCGCACAGCGGACGGACGTGGGAGCGTCGGCCCGGTGATCTTCGGTGGAGGGCGATCTCGAACGAGTCGCATCATCGCGGGACGAGTGAGCAGACATGGATAGACTCCGGATGGATGACGACGACGAGCCAGTCGGATAACGGGGCCGGCTCACTCCCGAACCGGGGCTGAGCGGGATGCCGCCTTACGATTAATTTCTTCGTGTTCGACGATCGCTGCCCTCGTCATTGCGACTGAAAATGCCTCGGCATCGCTGAGCAGCGGGGGCGGAGCGGCGAGCTTTCGCGAGAAGAGCAGGGTCAAACCGATCGAGGCGGCAAACGACAGCCATGCCGCGATCGCGACGATCATGGCCTCCGTCCCTGAACGACCCGATCCCAGGATCGTCACCGCCGTGCCCAGGCAGGCCGCCACCACTGCGGCGACCAACGCGCGATGGGCTATCCCACGGGTTGACGCAGCGACCGTCCGCTCTGGGGCGCTGCCCGTCTCGACGAGGAACCAGCCGATCCGCTCGCTTGCTCTCGCCGCCTGCGGTCCTTCGAGAGCGCTTCGCCACGCCGTCAATGCCTCGCTCCACTCGCCCTGCCGGGCCAGCTGATCTCCTCTGGCGATCTCATCGTCATCGGCGTCCGATGGTGCAACGGATCGTGGAGCGTTCATCGACCCTCTCGCCATCCTCGGCAGCACTCAACCAGCGACAATCGCGTTGATGTAGTGCGTTATATCCGGTTGGCGCTCGGAGCCGATCGTCACGGCAACGATGTCGCATCGCCAGATGCGCTCCTGAAGCTCTGGGTGAGCCGCCAGGAACCACTCGGCCGCGGCCAGCACCCTGGAGGCCTTTGACGATGATACCGCCTCCTCGGCGCGACCAGAGCGCTCACCGCGGCGTGTCTTGACCTCGGCGAATACCAGATCGTCCCCGTCGATCATGACCAGGTCCAGCTCACCAGCCCGGCAGTGCCAGTTTGCGGCGACGAACACATACCCTCGCGCCTCCAGATACCCACGTGCGATCCGCTCACCCCGTTCCCCCAGGGCGATCGAGGGGCGGTCAGGTTTCACGGCTCACCCTCTCCGGCACGGTCAGTCGCGGGAACCCGAGTACCGGAGCGAAGCTCAGGCGATGATACGGGCTCGATCCAGCGAGAGCGAGTGCGCGCAGATGCGCGGCTACGCCGTATCCCTTGT
>CADCWJ010000201.1 GCA_902806365.1 uncultured Thermomicrobiales bacterium | reverse complement strand
GGCCTCTCAAACACTGGCCTCCCGCCATACTGAAAGGGCCAGTAATCGCCACCTGTGTCCTTCCGTGTCCACGCGCCGTCCAGGCGCTCGAAGAGGGTGATGAACCGGTAGAGCGGCTGCTCCTCGTCGTCCGGGTCATGCCAGATCGACATGATCGCTCCGACAGGTCCGTCCGTCCAGACCGCCACAGCCACTTCCTCATCCGGCGCCAACGGCCGTTGCGGCACAGGCGGCTTCGCCCCTTCAAGGAGGGCCAGTTCCCCGCCGTCGATCGAGACATCCACCCAGGAAGTATCGCCGGCTCTCGTCGACGGCGGTCGTCCGTCCAGCCATCACTAACGGGCGGCACCGTCATTACTGCTCAGGGCGCGCCCGGGCCCGACCGGGCGACATCGGCACGTTCCGGTCAAGCGAACTTCGGGAGCGCTGGGCCTGGGCACGTGGGGGTCGTCGCTCCAGAACTGCTAGCAGCATCAGCGCGTTCGCAGGCAGGATGTCACCATGGGTAGTCCAGGTGTTCCCGGATCTGGAGTCGGAAGGCCATCGAGTCGGCGCTAGGTGTGCTGTCCGGTGAGCAACTGCGATACATCGGCAGAGCAACCGACCTCGTGTGGCTCGGAATTGGTCGCGACGTCGAGACTGTTGATCGCCACGGCGGCATCCGCCTCGTCGCAGAACATGCTCTGCATCTCCAGTGTCCGTAGCGGCTAACGCGCCTAGGGGTCCCCCTGGTCGGGAGTTGGGACGTCCACCGATCCATCGGCTCGAACGAATTCGCCGACGGCGAACTTCTCCAGGGCGAGGCGGCATTCGACCCGATCGCCGCCGAGCTGACCGCCGAGGCCGGCGAGGAGGAGCAGCACGTCAACAGACTCACCGGCGACGACTGGGGCGGGTTTGCGCTGGAGTTCACCAGCGGACTGATGCTCGACGTTCTGCCGGTGACGACGGCGTCAGACGAGTGCTGGCGCTACCTGCAGCCCGGAGATGACACCGAGCACTTCGTCGTCTTTGAGACTCCTGAGGGCTG
>CADCWJ010000200.1 GCA_902806365.1 uncultured Thermomicrobiales bacterium | reverse complement strand
TGGCGGGGTTCGGCGCCGGCTTCTGGCGTGGAGCACCCTCCGCCGGCACCTCGTTCGAGCGCGACGGCGTCCCATGATGATCCACCCGACCGCGCTGCTTGCGATCGTGCTGATGGCGGTCGTGACCTATCTCACCCGCGCCGGAGGGTACTGGCTGCTGGGGCGCTTCGCACTCTCGCCCCGGCTCGAAGCCGGGCTCGGGTACCTGCCGGGCTCGGTCTTCATCGCGCTCGTCGTTCCGGCGGCGATCGAGGAGGGGCCGCCCGGCGCGATTGCGATCGCCGTTACCGCGATTGTGATGCGCCGCACCGGCAACCTGCTGCTGACGATGATCGCCGGGATCGGCACGATCTGGATTGCCCGGCACCTGCTTGGCTGATCTCACCCGCCAGTGCAGACGCCCGTTGTATGCTCGTGGGACGATGAGCCAGAGAAGGAGCAGGGAATGACCGACGAGACATCCCCGGAGCAGACCGACGAAACGCCGCCACCGGCCACCGTGGCTGAGCTGCTGCGCGACATCGACACGGCCTGGAACGCGCTCAATGGCGCGATCGCCCAGCTCACCGATGACCAGATGTCGGGGCCGGCCGACGCTGCCGGGTGGACGGTGAAGGATCATCTCGCCCATCTCGCCGCCTGGGAGAACTCGGTGCTCGTGATCCTGCGCGACCGCCGGCCCCAACACGAGGGGCTCGGTGTCGACAGGGCGATCTGGGACACCGAGGATATCGATGCCACCAACGAGGCCGTCCGGCGGGACAACGCCGACGCCCCGCTCGACGAGGTCCTGATCCGGCTCGAGACCGTTCATGCCCAGCTTGTGCAGACGATCCGGGAGATCACAGACGCCGAGCTCCGGCTCCCGGTCGATCACTGGGTCAGCGGTGGGGGAGACTTCCCGGTCGTCCACAAGATCACCGGCAACACCAGCGAGCATTACCCTGAGCACCGCGAATGGATGCTGGCGATCGTCGCCTGACGCGATCACGCGGCCGGATCGGAGACTGGGAACGCATGACCAGGATCACGCGGATGTGGCGCGGCGAGGTCCTGACGGCCAGGGCCGGGGAGTACCTGGAGTACCTCAAGCGCACGGGCCTCGCTGACTATGCGAATGTGCCGGGTAACCGGGGCACCACGGTGCTCACCCGCGAGCTCGGCGACCGGACCGAATTCCTGATCGTGACGGAGTGGGACTCGTGGGAGGCGATCCGCGAATTCGCTGGCGCCGATCCGGAGATCGCCCGGTACTACCCCGAGGACGACGATTACCTGCTCTTTCGCACCGAGCGCGTCGAGCACTACGAGACCGCCTGGCTCAGCCAGGCTTCCTCTCCTAGAGCATAGGCCGGGCGTCAGACCAGGTCCGTGCCCGAGGTCACATCGTCGTCGGGGACGTACCGACCGCGGTCCGGCACGGCGACCTCGTCAAAATTCGCGACCAAGGCATCGAGACCCTCGGTCAGGGCCGCACCCCGCATCGGGGTGCCGTGCCCGGTCGCCGCGATCGCGGGGCGGAGCCCGGCGAGCGTTTCGACGGAACGGCGGGCGGCGTCCCAGTCCGGCGTAAAGTAGGCCGGGGGACCGTGTACCTCCTGCTCCTGGCGGGCTACCGCATAAAGCGATTCCTGCTCGACGGTGACGAAGGCATCACCGGCGATCAGGAGCCGGTCACGCTGCCGGAACAACGCGACCTGCCCTGCCGTGTGCCCCGGCGCATGGATCCAGCGCCAATTCGGCATTCCGGGCACGATGCCGTCCCCGGGCAGGGGCTGGACACGCGCCCCCAGATCAATCGCCTTGGCGGGATAGGCGAACGAGAGCAGCGCCATCGCCCCCTTGCCAACGGTCGGGTCGGGCGGCAGGTAATCGGTCTCGCCGGTGAGGTGCGGCAGTTCGAGCGGATGTGCGTAGACCGGAACATCCCACCGCTCGAGCAGGTCCGGCAACGCGCCGACGTGATCGAAGTGCCCGTGCGTGAGCACGATCGCCTGGGGCGCGGTACCTTCGCCGAATCGCTCCTCGGCTGCCTCGACGATGTTGTCGGCTGAGCCCGGCAAGGCGGCGTCGATCAGCACCCATCGCTCGCTCGTGCCCGAGAAGTACAGATTCACAAACAGGTAGCGCATGCGGATCAGGTCGGATGCGACCTCGTCGATGGTGGTGGTGAGTGCCATGGGAGACCTCCTGAGCGTTCCTGCGTCATGGATGCGAAGATCGGCGGAATCGAGGCGCTGCCACTACGGAAGCGACGGCATTCTCGACCGTCGTCAAGCAGGAAATGTTCCGCTGACCGTCACTCGCTCCGGCGTCGGCATCCCCGGCCCTGGCACCGTGGCCCCCTGACGATGCGTGGTGACCACGCGGCCAGGTGAGACCTGTCACCCGGTGCGCGAATCCACGGGGCTGATCTCGGGATGACCCACGAGCGCGAACCATTCGCGGGTGCGAGGGAAGCAGTGCCCTGACCGATCAGACACGCGCGTAGGGGTAGATGTCCTTGATTTCGAGATTGAAGAACCGTCCCTTCGATTCCGCTTCGAGCAGGTCTGCGTAGACCTCGGCGGGAACGTCCGAATACCGGTAGGTCCGGCCGTTGAGGAAGCGCAGCCACAGCACGCGGTCACCGGGCTCGTAGGCGACCTCCATGACGAGACTCGATTCGACGGCCACCCACTTCATCGTTCCAACGCCTGCCCAATCTGTCACGGGATGCGCCTGGCCCAGATCGTGTCCGGGAGGCGGCTGAGCAGCTCCGCCCATTCGGCGTTTGCCGACACCGACGACTTGCCGTCCCGGAAGTAGGCGGCGATGCCGCGCCAGTAGATCGCCTCGGGCATCAGCACGCTGTTCGGCGAGCGGTACTCCAGCCCGGCCAGCAACGCGATCGCCTCTTCATAGCCGCGCCACCGCATCAGCACCATCGCCTCCGCGATGTCCAGCAGGTCCAGGAACTCGCCCGGCGGCAGGAAGTTTGGCGACGTGTAACGGACCCGCCCGCTCCTGTCGGCGACCAGGATCGTCGGCGTCCAGAACACCTGGTGCTCGCGCGCGAACTCGCGGTCGCCGTGCAGGTCCAGCTTGAGCGGGATGAACCGGCTCCGCACCGCGTGGATCACGTGGGCGTCGCTGAACGTTTCCAGGTCGAGCCGGTCGCAGCCGTAGCAGTCCTCCTGATAGACATCGATCAGGACCGGGCGGCGTTCGGCGCGGGCACGAGCCATTGCCTCGGGGCGGTCGTACAGCCATTCGATCACGTCCGGCGCGTCCGGCGCGTCCGGCACGCCCGGAACGCTCGCCGGGTCCGGGGTGTCGGCGATGGTCGAGGGGGATGGAGCGATGGTGGAGCGATCGGTCATGGATGGAGCCCCCAGGATGCGAAGCGTGCGACGATCCGCCGTGGAACCGGTAGCATACCAAGTGCCGGGGCATCGCCAACGGCCCGGTCATGCGAACGGGCACCGTCCCACCGCCCGGCGATGGAGCCGAGGAGACGTTTCCATGCCACATTCCCAGACAGGCCCGATCACGCTGACGCGCCGCCACCTGATTGCGATGGGGGCCGGCGCGGCCCTCGCCGCGCGCTCGGTTCCCACGCTCGGTCAGGATCGCGACAGCCGAACGTTCGTCCTCGCCGGGCTCGATTCCCGCGCCCCAGTCGAGCCGGGAAATACCGATGCTCTGGTCCTGGCCCGGGTCGATCTCGCCGCCGGGACCGTTCGCGCGCTCTCGATCACGCGCGATCTCTATGTCGTGATTCCCGGTTTCGGGCGGGACAAGATCTGTCGCGCCTATGACCTGGGAACGCGGGCCGACGCGGAGGAGAACTGGGAAGCGGGTGCCGAAACCCTCGCCAACACGATCTTCCGTAATTTCGATGTCGAGATCGACGGCTCCGCGTTCGCCGACTTCAACGGGTTTCCCGAGGTGATCGACGCACTCGGCGGGATCGAGGTCGACAACCCCTACGATGTCTACAACCCCGATCGGACACGGGTGGTCTTCCCTGCAGGCAGGATCACGCTCGATGGCGAGGAGGCGCTCGCATACGTCCGTACCCGGCATCAGGACGGCGACGATGGCCGCGTCGACCGGCAGCAGCTCGTGCTCGCCGCGATGCTCGAAAAGGCGCAGGATCCCGCGATCCGGGGCGAGTTGCCGGGAATCGTGGCGACCGCGCGGGACGCACTCCGGACCGACGTCTCGATCCCCCTCCAGTTGCGGTTGCTTGGCCTCGCGCAGGATATCTCGGCCGACGACGTGGCGTTCGGGACGATCACCGAATTCCTGACGGAGGAGACCCTGCCGTCGGGAATGTCGGTCTACCAGGCCGACTGGGACACGCTCCCGGCGTACGTCCAGTCGTGGCTCGACGGGGATGTATAGCGTTCCACCCGGAAACGTCAAGGACCGCGCCTCTTGCCGCTACACTTGAACACTGGGACGGGCTTTTAGCTGGGACTGTGTTCAACGCTGGAAACGTCGCTGGCCCAGCCACGGGCGGACCCATTCGACGAGCTCAGGGCAGGCGCCCGCGGGCGATCTCGATGAGGCAATCGGGTATCGGAGCCCGCTAGTCCGCCCGCGGCTGGGCAGCGACCGTCACGGCTTCTCCCT
>CADCWJ010000199.1 GCA_902806365.1 uncultured Thermomicrobiales bacterium | reverse complement strand
TTCGACGACGCGTGTCTCCGCTCCGTCAACCGCAATCATGGTCCCGTGCGCCCATGCGGGGATCCTCAGGATGAGTGGGAACCGACCAGCCGGCTCGCAACGCACTACCAGGCGCACTTCCCCGTCGAACGGGTAACCGGTCTCGACATGGATATCGACCGAGAGCCCTCGAATCGTCGTGGAGACGTCGCACGGCGCGTACGACACGACCACGATTCCGCCGTCCGCCGTCCGCCGTCCGCATCCAGAGGTGGGTGGCGAACTTCGGCCACCCCTGGTGCATGTTCGCGGTGCAGCATCCGAAGTGGGGCTCCAGGCCGAAGATGTTCGCGTCCGGGCCGTTGCTCGTGTACAGGCGATCCTCGTCTACCCGGCAGATGACCTGGTTGACCTGCTGCACGTACTGATGCGCCCACATGTCCGGGGAGAAGGTTGCGGGAAGCGCATTGAACGCGATGCTTTCCAGCCGGTCCGCGAGGTGTGCGTCGCCCAGGATTGCGAACAGCATTTCCAGCGAGTACATGTATTCCACCACCGCACAGAGCTCCGTGCCCTGGGATGGATGTCTGCCGGCCAGATGCTCGTCCCCGGAAAACACTCCGGTTGCCTGCCCATGATGCCGGTCCAGCTCGGCGATCATGTGGTGCGTCGCGTCACGATCGGATGCCTCGCCGGACTGCCGGGACCACACGCCACCGGATTTCACTCCCATCGCGTTGTTCACGACGTGGGTGACCAGATGCCGGTCGTCTCCGGTCACCCGCTCCCGGTACGGATAGTGTTCGAAAAGGCCCTTCCAGTCGAACCCCTGAGCGTGCACCTTGGCGGCGAGGTGAAGCAGCCAGCCGGCGCCGGTCTCATCGTGGAGCCAATGAATGCTCACCATCAGATCGGCCCACCGGAAGCGGGCCCATTCGGTCAACGGGCGTTCGTCGAGCAGCCTATCGAGGCGCTGGAGAAAGCGCAGCAGGGCCGGAACGATCCGCGCATCGTTCGTCGCCTCGTGATACTGGATGAGCGCCTTTACCAGGACGAACCGGGGCCACGGATCCAGATCCCGATCGGGAGCGTGCGCATCGGCACCGGCACCCGCGGTTCGGGCCGTCGCAAACCACCCGTCATCGCGCTGACTGGCGAGGATCGTCTCGACCCAGGCGGTAACCTTGACCAACAACCGGCCGTCGTCCAGCAGCACGGCGAGGGGAATCAGCCCGTCCAGCCAATATGGTCCGCGCTCCCAGCCCTCGGCGTCGCCCCCGATCCAGGCACTGCGCGCGATATCGGGCCAGAACTCGTCCAGATGCCCGGAGAGCCCGTCGGCCTGGACGCGGAGCTGGTTCCGCAACCACCCGGCGGGCCGGATCTGCCCGAGCGGCAGCGGCTCGAACGCGAGCGGGCTCAACCCCGTAGCGGTTGTCTCGGCACTCATGCGGATGGTGTCCTTGGTGCGGCATGGCAGATCGTGCGGAGCGATTGCGTCTCAGATCACGAAGGCCCCGTCGCGCATGAACGGCTGGCCGTCGACATCGACCTGCCCGCCCTCCCGCAGGTCGCAGATCATGTCCCAGTGGACAGCCGACTTGTTGACGCTGCCCGTCTCCGGATAGCCGAGCCCGACCGCCATGTGGACCGTGCCGCCGATCTTCTCGTCGAACAGGATGTTCTTCGTAAACCGGCTGATGTCAAAGTTCGTCCCGAACGCGAACTCGCCGAGGAAGCGCGCGCCTTCGTCCGTATCGAGCGTCTGGATCAGGAAGTCCTCGTTCCGGGCAGCGGTCGCGTCGACCACCTTGCCGTTCTCGAAGCGGAGCCGGATGTCCTGAATCTCCCGGCCAGCGGTGACGACCGGAAACGAGAAGCGAACCGTGCCGTTGACCGACGTCTCGACCGGCCCGGTGAAGATCTCGCCACTTGGGAAGTTACGCTTGCCGTCGGAGTTGATCCAGGTCCGGCCCTCGATCGAGAGCGTCAGGTCGATCTCCGGTCCGGTCAGGTGGACCTCCCGCTTGCCGTCGAGCCAGTCGATCAGGCGCTGCTGCTCGGCCTTCAGCTCCAGCCAGGCGGCGACCGGATCGTCGCGATCCAGCTTGCAGGCGGCGAGCACGAATCCGGTGTATTCCTCGGTGTCCATCTCCGCGTCCTGCGCGTAGGCGTCCGTCGGATAGAGCGTCAGGGTCCAGTCCAGCGCGTTGCTGGCAGCACGCTCCATGAAGGTCTCGAACAGCGGACGGCGCGCCTTCTGGAACGTCGCCTGCCGCTCCGGCGCGACGGCGGAGAGCCGCTTCGTGTTGGTTTCTGCCATCACGTTGATGACGACATCGGCCTGCTCGCGAACGAAGCGCTCGACCGGCGAGATAAAGGCAAGCTGGTCGTCGCTTCCGTTGAGGAGCAGCTCGCGCTGCACGCCGTCGAGGGACGGCAGCAGGACGGGATTGCCGCCACGAGCGATGACCTCCCGGTAGACCTCACGCAGCAGCGGCGCGGCGGCGATGCCGCCGTTGATGGCGACGGTCTGGCCGGGCTGAACCTCGACCGAATAGCCGGTGAGCGCCTTCGCCCATTTCTCGAGCCGTGGATCCGCCATGGTGCCTCGTTTCTCCCCCTGTGTACTGCAAGCTTGATCGGCACGCGGCGAGCGCGTCGATTGACCGCCGCCTATGGTACCGCCAAATCCGGACCGGAGCGCCCGTCCCTGGATGCATGGCCGCCCGTTTGCAGCTCGGCCACGCGACGCTCGAGGTGCACCCGCTCGACGGCGTTGCTGGTCAGCGCCAGGGCATCGCGGTAGGCGCGTGCCGCCTCCCCGGCCTGCCCGGAGCGTTGCAGCAGATAGCCCCGGGCGGCGGGCAGGTGATGGTACCGGGCAAGCCGGGAATCACCCGCGAGGAGATCGAGTTCGGCCAGGCCCGCCCGCGGACCGTCGAGCATGCCGACGGCGATCGCCCGCCCCACTGCCACGACCGGGGACGGATACACGCTCCGCAGCACGTCATAGAAGGCAAGCACCTGGTCCCAATCCGTCTCGTCGAAGGAGCGGGCCTCGGCATGGATCGCCGCGATCGCGGCCTGGAGCGCGTAGGGACCGGGTCGGTGCCGGTCCGTCTTGCGCAATGCCCGCTCGACCAGCGCGATTCCGCTCCGGATCGCGTTCTGGTCCCATGCCGAGCGATCCTGTTCCTCCAGCAGCACCAGCGAGCCATCGTCGTCCAGGCGAGCGGGCCGTCTGGCGTCCGTCAGCCGCAGGAGCGCCGCCAATCCAAGGACCTCGGCTTCGTCCGGCATCAACTCGACCAGGATGCCGCCGAGCTCGATCGCGAGCGAGCAGAGCTCGGGCCGGATCAACGCCTCGCTAGTGGTCGCCGTGTGCCCCTCGGTGAACAGGAGAAAGACGACCGCGAGCACGGCGGGCAGGCGCTCCCCAAGCTCATGCTGAGCAGGCACGCGATAGGGAATCCCGGCGGCGCCGATCTTTTTCTTCGCCCGGGTGATCCGCGCCGCCATCGTCGCTTCCGGGATGAGGAAGAGCCGCGCGATCTCGCCGGTTGTCAATCCGCAGATCAGCCGGAGGGTCAGGGCGACTCGCGCTTCCAGCGACAACGCGGGATGACAGCAGGTGAACACGAGGCGGAGCCGCTCGTCCGGGATCGGGCCATCGTCGTCCTCAAACTCCTGGCCGTCATCGTCCACCCCGATGAGAAGCGGCAACTTCCGGGCAAGTGCCTGGTTCCGCCGCAACCCATCGAGTGCCTTGTTACGGGCCACCGTCGTCAGCCAGGCCGCGGGATTCGTTGGGATCCCGTCTCGCTCCCATGCCTTGAGGGCGGACGCGAACGCATCCTGTACGGCGTCTTCCGCCGTGTCCAGGTCGTGGGTCAGGCACACCACCGTGGCCAGGATGCGAGCCCAGTCCCGGTGGTGCGCCTCGGCAATGGCCGTTGCCGCAGGTGAGGTCATCCCGGATACCAACGGATCCCTCCAGCTCATGCCCGGATTACGATCAGTCCGCGCCTGGTATCTCCCAGACCGGCCTTACTTCGGTCCCGCCCCCGAGCGGACAATGTTTCGCGGCGTCGAGCGCCTGGTCAAGATCCCCGGCTTCAATGATGTAGAAGCCACCGAGTTGTTCCTTGAGCTCGGCGTACGGCCCATCGGTCACCAGCACGTCATCGCCGTCGCGACGAAGGGTCGTCGCGGTCGTGGAGGCCTGGAGCGCGGCACCCCCGACAATGGCCCCCCCTTGTTCCTGAACGTACCGCGTAAACGCGTTGTGCGCCTCTACCTGGCTGGCGATCTCCTCCTGGCTGGCTGTGGTCCACCAGTCCTCGTTGTTGTAGAGCATGAGCATGTACTTCATGGTGATCCTCCTGTGTCTCGATGAGCGGTGCGGGTCATGAACATCATGACCTCCTGCTTGCCCATTCACACGGATGACGAACGGGATCGGGCCAAATCGACACGGTTCGCCGCCAGGAACCGTACTCGAGCGTTTCGGGAAGGCAATCGATTGGGAGTCCATCATGGACGAAAGGTGCCGGGCGGGCACAGACAGGGCGTGAACGGGTCGTTTCGGCCCGTCATCGGCCCGCGGGCAAAACAGACCGCGGCGACGACTCGGCGGGCCACCTGCCTGTCGTGTACGTACGTTCGGAATGACCGTTCGACGCACCAGGGATGGTGTTGCGTTCTACCACGTCGAACCCGAAAAAATGCCCGGAATGAAAGCCGACCGGACACCTTTTCGCCGCCAATCACCGCCGCTTACGATGATTCACGGGAAGGATCGATAGACCGATCGAGGGTTCTGGAACATCGTGCCGGGCACGCCAGAATCCGCTGGGGATGAGAGGGAGTGACCCGCATGCTGACGCTTCGGGAAGCGCGGCTCAGGCGACGCATGTCGCAACAGGCGCTGGCGGATAGTGCCGGGGTGGCACGGGTAACCGTTTCGCAGATCGAACTTGGAAAATCAGGACCGCGACCGCATATCGCCCGGCGGCTGGCCGATGCCCTGGGGACGGTTCCATCGGAGATCTCCGAGTTCCGGGTCGCGGCGGAGAGCATGCGCCTGCCGACACCGTCGATCCTGGCAAGCCTGGACGGGGATCAGCCCGGCCGGACCTGATCCGGCACGATGCCGCTACCGTACACCGCTCCGTATACTGCCCCGCCTCAGGCAACCTGTCGCGGGGCGTTGTCGTCTCCCGGCGGAACCGGTCCACGCAAGCCGTCCCGTTGCCGCGCTCCCTCCGGGAGCGGCCAGCCCCACGTTCCCCGGAGGATCCATGAATCTGGACCAGGCGCGGGCGGCCGCCCGCCAATGGGTGGCACATGAGGCTGCCGCAATGGAGGGCTTCCAGGGTGCCTTCCTGACCGGATCGGCGATCTGGCTTCCCGGTACGGCCACGTTCCCGCCTACATCCGATGTGGACATGATCCTCGTCCACGGGGGGACCACCGGTTCAGCCCCCGAACTCCCGACGGCTCCCGGCAAGTTTCGGTTCCGGGATGTCGTGCTCGAAGCCTCCTGGATCCCCGCTCGCGAGCTCCGCTCGCCCGACCTCGTGCTCGGCAACTACCACCTGGCCAGCAGTTTCCGTTCTGCCGATCACATCCTGGCGGATCCGTCGGGCACACTCGGCGAGCTCGTTCCCGTCGTGTCGAGAGACTACGCCAAACGGCTCTGGGTTGCGCGACGGGTCGATCACGCGAGGGACAAGATCACCCGCGGCCTGGAGTCGTGGGACACCACCGCTCCCCTCCATCAGCAGGTGCTGTCGTGGGTGTTCCCGACCGGTGTCACGACCCACATGCTGCTGCTCGCCGGGCTGCGCAACGCCACGGTTCGCCGGCGTTATGTCGCGGTGCGGGACCTGCTCGCCGAGTACGACCGGCTCGATTTCTACGACGAGCTGCTCGATCTGCTGGGGTGTGCCCGGCTTGGCTCGGCGGCAGTCGGCGACCATCTCGAAGCACTGGTCCGCATCTTCGATGCGGTCACGGGCAGGGCCACCTCGCGGTTCCCGTTCGCCGCCGATCTAACCGAGGTCGGGCGTCCAGTCGCGATCGATGGTGGCCGCGACCTGATCGCCCGCGGCGACCATCGGGAGGCGGTGTTCTGGATCGTGGTCACCTACTCTCGCTGTCTCGCCGTACTCCAGACGGACCTGCCCCAGCTCGACCGCAAATCGTTCGATGACGGCTACCGGACCCTGCTCGCCGATCTGGGAATCGGGTCAGCCCGCGATCTCCAGGCACGACGCGATCGCCTGAGGGCATCCCTCCCCCGGGTCAGAGACGTCGCGGACGAGATCATGTCGGCGAACCCCGACATCCAGCAGTAACCTCCAGAAGCGCCGTGCCGGTAACCCAGGATCCTCACCGTTCCGGCCGATCCTGTTGGTCCTCGTCGAGGTGAGCGGCGTACCAGCGCAGCGACCGGTGGAACCGCCGGATCGACCCGTCGTCCTCGCTCCGGTTCAGGAGCGCGTCGAAGAGCAGCGAGATTGCCCGGCGTTCCCGGCCGGCACTAATTTCGACAAGGGCCAGAAAGGCCGCCAGCGCCTGGAAATCCGGGAACTCCGCGCGACCCGTTTCCAGTAATTGCCTTGCTTCGTCCAGCCGTCCGAGATTGCGCAACGTGCTCCCGGCCTGGACGAACAACTGTGGCCGCTCCTCCTCGGCCAGGTGCTCGATCCCGAGGTCGAACACCCGCTGGTAGGCGTCCATTGCCAGCGCTTCGTGGCCCGCGCTGTCCAGCGCCCCTCCCAGCCGATACCATCGCTCGGAATCGTCCGGTTCCGCCTCGGCCCGCTCCCGCAGCGTCAGCAGTTCCCGCTGCTCCGGCTCCGATCCGGACTCACCCATCGTGGCATCCTCTCCTCAATCATTCGCCACCGCCCCGGTCGGCCCCGGATCCCGGCTCGCCACGGATCACGGGTTCTCAGCCAACTCACAGCATATGCACAGGTGTTCCCCGCCGCACCGGCCAGGGCCATCCGTTACCCTGTGAATATGGACCCGATCGTCGTTTCGCGCTCCATCTCACGTATCAGGGAGATCCTCATGACCACCACTAATCCTCCCGCCTCGTCGCCGCTCAACCAGCTCTCGCGCCGGGCACTGCCGAAGCTCGGAATCGTAAGCGGCATTGCCGGCGGGATCGTGACCGGAGTCGCGCTTGGCGGCTGGGCTGGCGCATCGCGTGGCATGGGCCAGGCGGACCCGCCCAGCGGAACGCCCGCCGCCACGCCGGACATCGATCTCGACCAGCTCCTGGCCGCCACGCCATCGATTGCGGACGATGATGAGCCGACCATCGCGCAGGCGGAGGGTCCCTATTTCACGGCGAACAGCCCGGAGCGCACGAATCTCCGCGAGGAGGGTGTCGTCGGCACCGCTCTGACCGTGGCCGGGTTCGTCGTCGGGCTCGACGGCGCGCCGATCGCCGCCGCCCAGATCGAGTTCTGGCAGGCCGACGGCGATGGGGTCTACGACGACGAGGGGTATCGCCTGCGCGGCCACCAGTTCACCGACGACGAGGGTCGTTTCCTGCTCGAAACGATCATGCCCGGCCTCTA
>CADCWJ010000198.1 GCA_902806365.1 uncultured Thermomicrobiales bacterium | reverse complement strand
TCCCGCGCGACCGTGATGGCGGATGTCGATTTCGACGCGCTGCGGGCCCGGCTGAAGTCCGCCAAGAGCGACGCGATCGATAACCTCGATCACTATCTCGACCAGTTCATCGGTCAGGTCGAGGCGGCGGGCACGACCGTCCACCTCGCGGCGGATGCCGACGAGGCGACCGCGATCATCCGCCGGATCGCGGTTGAGCACGACGTGACGCTCGTCGCCAAATCCAAGTCGATGGTCAGCGAGGAGATCGAGCTCAACCATCGGTTCGCCGACGAGGGGATCGAGGTCGTGGAGACGGATCTCGGCGAGTGGATCGTCCAGCTCCGGGGCGAGCGGCCCAGCCACATGGTGATGCCGGCGATCCATCTCGCCCGGCAGCAGGTCGGCGACATCTTCAGCGCCACGCTCGGGCGCGAGATATCGCGGGAGGACGTGGGAGAGCAGGTCCGCGCCGCGCGGGATGCCATCCGGGATGTTTTCTTCCGGGCCGGGATGGGGATCACCGGGGCCAATGCCCTGATCGCCGAATCCGGCACGGTGATGATGGCGACCAACGAAGGCAACGGGCGGCTGACCTCCTCGATCCCGCCGGTGCACGTGATCCTGGCCGGGATCGAGAAGCTGGTCCCGACCTGGGAAGACGCGATGACGCAACTGCGCGTGCTCGCCCGCTCGGCGACGGCCCAGCGCCTGACCGTCTACACGACGTTCATCCACGGGCCGTCGCCGGGGCAGGAGCAGCACCTTGTGCTGGTCGATAACGGGCGGAGCCGGATGCGGGAGCTGCCGGAGTTCCGCGAGGCGCTGCACTGCATCCGCTGCGCCGCCTGCGCGAACGTCTGTCCGCCCTACCGGGAGGTGGGAGGGCACGTCTTCGGACACATCTATTCCGGTGCAATCGGGCTGGTCGTCACGCCGTTTCTGCACGGGCTGGAGGCGGGCGCCGGGCCGCAGAGCCTCTGCCTCTCGTGCAACGCCTGCGAGACCGTCTGCCCGGTCGACATTCCCCTGCCGCGCCAGATCCTCGACATCCGGGCGATGGTCGCCAGGGAGAAGGGGATCAAGGGTCCGAAGCGGACGATCCTGGCGG
>CADCWJ010000197.1 GCA_902806365.1 uncultured Thermomicrobiales bacterium | reverse complement strand
GGAGCAACCGGACCGGGCGGATGCAGGCGTACTGGTCGAAACCCTGGCAGATCGCCAGCCGCAACCCCCAGAGGCTGACGTGATCCGGGACGCCCGGCCAGCCGACCGCACCGAAGTAGATCGCGTCGAAGCTCGCCAGCCGGTCGAGACCACCCTTGTCCATCATCCGGCCCGTCTTGAGGTAATGCTCGCAGCCCCACGGGAACGACTCGAAGGAGAAGGCGAGATCGCCGCCGGAGCGCGCCGCGAGCCGGTCGAGGACGCGGAGCCCCTCGGGGATGACCTCCTGGCCGATGCCGTCGCCGGGAATGACCGCGATCCGAAACTTCCTTGACATTGTGGATTGCACTCCTCGTTCCTTCGCGGACGTCTATCGGGACTTTACCCCGTTGCCCACCGTATCAGTGCAGGCAAGGAACGATTCCACCGGATCGATGATCGGAGCGGAGTTCGAACGTGGCCCCTTCCATCAGCATCCGCCGGGGCGGGCGCCCCATCCCAAAAAACGCCCGGCCGCTAGATCGTGTGAACGCACCCGTAGCCTCACATCCGGATCATCCTCAGGTAATGGCCAACCCAGGTATCGAGCGAGCGATCGGTTTGCCATCCATCGAGGGTCCACCAGATATAGCGCAGCCCCGTATAGCGGGCGGCAACCCGGAACCGCTCGACGTACTCTCGCTCCGGGATCGCGATGCCACGCCTGGCCAGCGCAGCGTGATGGATCAGCGCGCGCTCGACCGTATCGAAGTGGTGCGGGATATCGATGTAAAACGCGCCGTAGTGGGCCGTACCCCAGTCGATGACGTACGGCTTGCCACCAAGCAGGCGGACGTTTCCCGGGTTGACGTCGGTATGGACGAGCGTGAGAGAGTTTTCCTCGTCGTGGATCGCCACCATGTCGTCGACGATGCGCGTGGCGACGTGGTCCACTTCGTCAATATGGTCGCCGAACCGAGCAACGAACGTCGGATCGGCTTTGGCGCGCTCCCAGTTGGGGCGGAAGAACTGGCGCTCGATCATCCCGTAGAAATACGCTCGGCTTGTCAGCGGGAGCCAGGCCAGTTCGTCCCGGCGCCCCAGGTTGGCGGCGTGGATGCCGGCCCAGGCATCGGCTTCGGCGCGTTGCAGATCCGGCGTGATCGGATCGAGGCTGTACGGGCGATTCTGATCGCCCAGGTCCTGCATGCAGAGCAGACGAGGCTGGTCCGAGACGAGATCCCTCGTGTGATTGAAGGGGATGTGTCCAACACCTTCCCGTAGAAGATGGGCGAGGGTCTTGCGCTCGACAAGGGAGGCGGGCTTCACGACGAGCCTGGTCGTTACCTCGCTACGCGTCGCGTCGCCACCGCGAACGACGATCTGGAACCGCTCCGGGACATCGCCGGAGAGCCCCGCGGCGATCGGCACCGGTTCGATCTGCGTAATCGATCCGCCTGGCGCGACGAACCGCTCGATCGTTGCCTGCAGGAGTTCCCGAATCTCGGTCGACGGTGCGGCCATCTGGTGTGTCATGAACTCCTGCCGGACACGTCGCTGGTTCCCGACCAGGTGACCTGCCGTGGTGCCGTCGGTCCGGCAATGCATGGGACAATACCGCCATCATGGGGCATCTGCCGGACGCTGGCGACACGCGCTGGCGGCATCGCTATCACGAGACGGTCACAGTCGAGTCGTACTTCGGGAAGGGCGCGCGTGCAACACATCCGGTCGTCCATCGCCGCGATTTCCCTTGGATTCCTGCTGACGGTCTTCGGGCACGATGCGCTGATGTCCGCCGCTCCTCACGCGGACGGTGGTGCCGGGCACCTCGACCCTGGCAGGCACCATGAATCGCCGCTACCGCCGGACGAGTACGACTGCGGCCCGATCGCCGGCATGCACCTGAAGCCATCGAACGCGCTCGATGTCGACGACCCGGCAGTGACCCATCCGCTGCCGCGGGTCACCGACGGGCTCGCCGGGTTCCTGCCGCATTGGTCCGTTGCGCCGGGCCATCCCCCCGATACCCGGCGGGCGTTGCTGCAAGTCTTTCGCAATTGATGGATGCCGACCATCACGATGAGACCGTTCGAGACCAGTAACAAGGGATCCGCACTCATGTACATCACATCCTGGACAAAGACTCGCGGCGTGCTCGTCGCGGGAGTGCTCGCCGCGTCCCTTCTGGGCGGCGTCGCGACCACCGCCCAAACTCCGGAAGCGGCGAGTTGCGACCTGGCGGGCACGCCGGTTTCCGGCATGGCGGCGATGGGCCATGACGGCCATGGCGATGCCACCCCGGCCATGGACATGCAGATAGGGCAGGTCGAGTTCGATCAGTTGTACATCGACATGATGCTGCCGCATCACGGCAGCATCGTCGCTCTGGCGGCGGTCGCCTTGCCGCTGCTGACGGATGCGCGCCTCCAGGAGATGGCGCAGACCATCATCGAGACCCAGACCGCCGAGCAGGGGGAGCTCCAGGCGCTGCGGACCGAACGGTACGGGAGTTCGGAACCGGCACCGATGGATGACGCCATGATGGCGATGATGATGGAAGCGATGCCCGGTACCGGCACCGCCGGCGAGATGATGCGGTTGATGGACGCCGGAGCGCTGATCGGGGCGTTCTGCGCGGCGGACAACCCCGACCTGGCCTTCATCGACCAGACGATCCCGCATCACGAGATGGCGATCGTCGCCTCGGAGAGTGCGCTCGAACGGGCGGTTCATCCGGAGATCGCCAACATCGCCAAGGAGGTGATCGACACCCAGCAGGCGGAGATCGACGAACTGGAGCTGATTCGCGCCGAGCTCGCCGGCGGGGCGACCCCTGAGGCCACCCCCGCAGGTTGACACCTGCTTGTGGGACCTGCGCAGGAGCGCCCCGCCCAGCCATTCGGCCCGGCGGGGCGCTCCTGTTTCTAACACAGGTCGCGATCACGTCGGTCGATGCCCAGGCGGGTAAGGCGGTAGGTCGTGAGGGTGTCCTCGTTGGCAAACCCGAGGCGGGTGTACAACTCCCCGGCCCGTTTCGACTCCCAGCCGATCTTCAACGTTGTGGCGCCTGCCCTGGCCAGGCGGTCCAGACCGGCGCTGATCATCGCGTACCCGAT
>CADCWJ010000196.1 GCA_902806365.1 uncultured Thermomicrobiales bacterium | reverse complement strand
CCGTCCGCTGATATCCACACGCCGTCGATCGCGGCAAGCGCAATCGAGTCGACTCGCCCGGCCAGCGCCGCGACGCCGTAGTAGTCGTGCAGCACTCCGGAGGCAATAGGCGCGTCTGGATCGGCCAGGTCCAGCACTCGAAGTCGGGAGGATCCCCCCTCGCTCGTCTCCCCGAAGAGGACGACGGGGCCATCGGTTCCAACAGGTTCCGCGACGACCGCGGACGAGGTGATCTCGAACCCCGGCTCCGCCGCTTCGATCGCGGCCCACGTCTGTCCGGTGTCCGTGGAAAGCATGAACCCGGCGCACGACGAACCGATTGCGATGCCGGTATCCTCCCAGACCGTCAGGGGCCGTATGCCTGTCGCGCCGGCGAGGGTGGTCCAGGATTCGCCGCCATCCTCCGTGCGAGAGAGCGACGTCGCGTCGCCACCACGCAGGCACGGCGGATGATCTCCGCTCAGCATCAGGTTGGGGTCGTCAGCCGCAAACACGATCGCGCCGTCGCCGGGAGCGGTGCCGGTTCTGATCCACTCTTTGCCAGTCTCGCGGCGATACAGACCGTCGCTCCCGGTGACGACCTGCACGGTTGCGTCGGATGTCGACGTGGCGATCCGGGTCGCCACGTCACCATCAATCGACACTACCGCCGCTTGGGTTGCCTGAGCCAGGACGGACGGCGGAAGGCCGGCGCAGGCGGCACTCAGGATCACGATCAGGAAGAATGGGGGCATGGCTGCCAGGCGGATGATCGACATGACGTCGTCCTTTTCTCGGGTAGAGTGGATGCACCGGCTGAGCGCGAGACGATCCCGATTGCCTTGACGTCTGTATGGTATGCGAGGCGGGCTCGTCGCTCATCCAGCCCGCCGAGCGTGAAAGACTCGATCACCATGGCTTCCTTCGCGAGATGAACCGAATCATCCAGCGTCTGGCGCGGATTGACCGGGCCGACACGACCGCGCTTGGCTTGCTGCTCGCGACGATCCTGATGGGCGCGCGCGATCTTCTCTTCGATCCGATGCGAGCCGGGCTGGACACGGTCACGTTCTTCTGGCCAACGTATGCATATCTCGGCGATCAGCTCAAGGCTGGAGCCATTCCCGGCTGGAATCCGTACCAGTTCTCCGGCGTTCCATTCCTTGCCGACCCGGAGTCCGGCTGGTGGTACGCACCAGCAATGCTCCTTTTCGGCATCCTCCCACTTGCGGCCGCGATCAAGGTGTACGCGGTGGCTCATCTTCTGCTCGCCGGATTTGGCACGTACGCTTATGGCCGGCTTATCGGGATGGTGCCGGCTGGTGCGCTGGTAGCGGCCTGGGCGGTCACGCAGGGGGGGCTGTTCACGGACAGGTCGCGCTGCTGTAACGCGCATATCCAGGTCGCGGCCTGGCTTCCGGTCGTGCTCCTCGCCGTCGAGCTTGCGGTCCGCGCCACGCGGCTCCGGTCCCGATTTGCCGCCTGGACGCTCGGCGCGTTTGCGATCAGCCAGATGCTGGCGGGTTGGATCGGCCAGGGCGCAATGTACGGGCTGCTGCTGACGGGCTCGTACGTCGCCTTTCGCACGCTCGCCATGCCGCCGGACCCTGCTACGCCGCTCCGGCGGCGCGCGTTCGATGCCGTTCACCACCTCGGCGTTCCGCTGATGCTCGGCGCCGGTCTCTCCGCGCCAGGAACACTTCCCCGGTTGCTCTACCGTGGCGAGACCACCCTTGCCGACGGCTACACCGGCTCGGCATCATTTGG
>CADCWJ010000195.1 GCA_902806365.1 uncultured Thermomicrobiales bacterium | reverse complement strand
TCGGCTATGTGCTGCGCAACTTCGATCTGGTCTACTCGAGCCGGGGCGTTGTCGCCGGGCCCGGCTTCACCGACGTCAACATCGTTCGCCCCCTGAACTGGCTGATGGCGCTGGTATCCGCGGTCGCGGCGTTCGGACTGTTGTCGGGTTCAGTGCTGCGGACGCCTAGGTGGCTGGCGGGGTTGCTCGGAGGCTGGGCGCTGCTGGCACTCATCATCACCCCGCTGCTGCCGGTGCTGGTCCAGCGGGTGATCGTCGAGCCCAACGAGTTCCAGCGCGAAGAGCGATACATCGAGCGCAACATCGCCATGACCCGCGCGGCCTACGGCCTTGCCGATGTCGAAGTTCAGGAGCTCACTGGACAGGACCCGATCGACCCGGCGGCGTTGCCGCCGGACCAGCCGCCGCTCAGCAACGTCCGGATCTGGGATTACCGGGTCGTCCGCCCGATCTACCAGCAGGTGCAAACGTTCGTTCCCTATTACGAGTTCGCGGATGTCGATGTCGATCGCTATACCATCGACGGCCAACCGGTCCAGGTGCTCGTCTCGGCGCGCGAGCTCAATGTCGATGGCCTGCAGCAGGACGCGCGTACCTGGACCAACCGGCATCTCGCCTATACCCATGGCTACGGCTTCGTCGTCAGCCCGGTCAGCCAGGTCTCATCCAACGGGTGGCCGGAGCTGACGGTTCGCGAGATCCCACCGGTCGGCCCGCCGGAGCTTCAGGTCGAACGGCCCGAGATCTATTTCGGCGAGGTCCCGCAGGACTGGATCATTCTCAACACCGACCAGGGGGAGTATTCGGGGCTCGATGTGCAACCGGCGGAGACGGCGGAGGGGTATCAGGGCGAGGCCGCCGGCTCGATCTCGCTGGGCAACCCGCTCACTCGGGGGCTCGCCGCGCTCACGCTCGGTGACCGCAACGTCTTCATCAGTGGGCAGCTCACGAGGGATTCCCGACTCGTCCAGACCCGCTCGGTGGTGGAACGGGCCGAGCGGATCGCGCCGTTCCTGGAGTACGATCCGGACCCGTACCTGGTGATTGCAGAAGGCCGGATGGTCTGGGTGATCGACGCCTATACCTCGACCTCACGGTTTCCCCAGGCAGCCCGCTATACGGATCTCAACTACCTGCGTAACAGCGTCAAGGTCGTGATCGACGCCTACAGCGGCGAGACGACCTTTTACCGGACCGGAGTCGCCGATCCGATTGCCGACGCCTACGGAGACGTGTACGGCGATCTCTTCACCCCGATCGACGCGGCGCCGGCGGCGGTCAGCCAGCACTTCCGGTATCCCGAGCGACAGTTCGATCTCCAGTCGGAGGTGTGGTCGCGCTACCACGTCGACAACCCGAGATCGTTCTACGATGGCGAGGACCAATGGACCAAGGCGGAGGAAGAGGTGGACGGCAACGTCCGTCCCATGGAGCCCTTTTTCGTGACCCAGACCCTGCCCAACGAGTCGGCGACCGAATTTGCGCTGACGATCCCGTTCACCCCCGGCGGCGGTCAGACGGCACGGCAAAACATGACCGCCTGGTTCGCCGGCACCGCTGACGAACGCGGCGCGACGCGCCTGCGCCAGTATCGCTATCCGCGACAGGTGACAGTGCTGGGGCCCCGCCAGATCGAGGCGAACATCAACCAGGATCCCGACATATCCCAGCAGATCACACTCTGGAACCAGAGTGGCACCGAGGTGATCAGGGGGAACATGCTGGTGATCCCGGTCAACGATGCGATGCTCTACGTCCAGCCGCTTTACCTGCAGGCGCGGGAATCCAGCGCCACTGCACCGAAGCTGGTCCGCGTAATCGCGGCCACGAACGAGCGGGTCGTGATGCGCCCTACGCTGACCGATGCGATCGCGGCGCTGGGATCACCGAACGCCGCCGCGGTTGGTGAGATCGTCGAGGCACCGGCGGACCTGGCGGAGGTTCCGGCAACCGATGGGGCGCCGGCGCAACCGGCGGCTCCGGCGGCCCAGTCGCCGGGTGACGCCGCGTCGCTGAATCAGGATCAGTTGCTGAGCGAGGCGCTGGCGACCTACGACCGGGGCCAGGCCGCCCTCGCCAGTGGCGACTGGACGACCTACGGTCAGGAGCAGGAGCGCTTGCGGCAGATCCTGGAACGCCTCAACGGCGCTCCGGCAACGCCGGTCGCTACCCCTTAGGACGGGTCGGGACGGTGTCGTCGAGGGCGGAGCTGATTTCCGCCCTCGGGCTCCGCTTCCGCGCTGACTTGCCGGCCGCGACGATCACTCGAAACCGCCGCGCTCGGCTTTCGGTGCTTCTGCATCGTCAGCCGCAGGGGGAGCCCCACAGCAAACATCGTCCTCGATCGCAATTCAGGAGCCTGCCGCCGGGCCCGGTGCGATCACCTTCTGGAGCGTTCGCAGCGTCAGGTCGAGACCCCGGTGCCGCGACTCTCCCTGCCGAACCAATTCCTGGGCCGAGTAGAGCACGGCCCACATCGTCCGCTGAATCCAAGCGTTCGGCAGGAGCGGGTCGATCGTGCCATCGGCGTATCCGCGCTCGATCACGGCGGCCATGTTGGGGTCGAGCGATACCGGGTCCTCGCAGGGCTCGTCATCCCCCTTGAGGCTCTCGACGTACGACCACATGAACATGTCCCACTGGTCGAAATACTCGTGACAGAGGCGGACCAGTGCCTCTGCGGCCGTCCCCTCATCCAGCCGGGCCCGGCCCGTGGCGGCGGCCATCTGGTGCTCGGCGAACACCGTCATCGCGGCCAGCAAGTCGGATCGCTCGGGGAAGTAGCGATGGAGCGTGCTGCGCGCGACCCTGGCGGCATCGGCCACCTCTCCCAGCGAGGCGCCGGGATGCTGGAGCAGCAAGGACATGGCGGCGTTCAGAATCGCCGTCCGCGTACGCGTTCGAGCTGGGGTATCGGTCACCGCCGTCAGGTTCTCCATACGGCACATTCTACGGTGCAGTCCAGATCTGAAACAATCCTTGACTATTTTGGGTCACATGTGTCCTACTATGGATCATGGTCGATTCGTCTCAACGGTCCGCAGGGGGCATAGTGAAGCATCAACAAAGCCGGCTCGGCATCCTGTGGTCGTTCACCCGGCCCCACTGGCGCACGGTAGCGGGTGGCCTGGGGCTTGCCCTGGTTGGCTCGGCGACCGGCCTGGCCAGCCCGCTGGTGACCAAGCGGGTGCTCGATACCCTCGAAGGGTCCGCTTCCCTGACCGCGCCGATCGTTGCCCTCGTTGGATTGCTGATCGTCGGCTCGGCGATTTCCCTGTGGCAATGGATCCTGCTGGGGACACTCGCCGAACGGATCGTCTTCGATGCTCGCGCGTCGATGGTGCGGCGATTTCTCCGGGCCAGGGTGGGAGAGATCACGAGCCGACCGACCGGTGAGCTGGTCACCCGCGTGACGTCTGATTCGCTCCTTCTTCGCGAAGCGGCTTCGTCGTCGCTGATCGGCTTGATCAACGGCTCGATCATGCTGATCGGCTCGCTGATCCTGATGGGAGTGCTCGACCTGCCGCTGCTGGGGACGACGATGGTGGCCATCACGATCGTGGTTACCCTGTTCGTCCTGCTCATGCCGGGGATCGCCAAGGCTCAGGAAGCCGCACAGGGAGCGGTCGGCCACCTCGGCGGCTCGCTCGAAGCCGCCTTGAGCGCAATTCGCACGGTCAAGGCGAGTCGCGCCGAGGACCGTCAGGAAGAGCGGATCCTGGACGATGCCCGCGACTCCGCCACCCATAGCATTCGCGCCGTCCGTCGCACCGCCGTCGCCTGGGTGATTGCCTGGTCGGGGATGCAGTTTGCGATCGTCGTCATCCTCGGCTTTGGCGCCTGGCGCGTCTCCGAAGGTTCGCTCCCGGTCTCGAGCCTGATCGCCTTCCTGCTCTACGCCTTTGGGCTGATGGGGCCGATAACGGAAATCAGCCAGAACCTCACGACCCTCCAGTCCGGCCTGGCCGCCGCCGGGAGGATCCGGGAACTCGCCAACATCGACCAGGAGGCGACACTCCATCCGTCACCGGTCGCAGGTGACGCGATGGCGTCACGCGCGGGCGGGGATTCGATCATGGAGCTCCGGGATGTCACGGTCTCATACGGGCCGGACCTCGAACCGGCGGTGAATCGCGTGTCGCTCGCCATTCCGAGATTGGGACACACCGCTATCGTCGGACCATCCGGCGCGGGCAAGACCACGCTCTTCTCGCTCATGCTGCGCTTCATCGAGCCGGATTCCGGTCAACTCCTGCTCGACGGCCAGCAATACGCGTCGCTTTCCCATCATCGGATACGCCGGGAGCTCGCCTACGTAGAGCAGGAAACACCGGTCGTCCCCGGCACCATCCGCGAGAATCTGCTTTTCACGCACCCCGACGCAACGGAAGACGAAATCTGGCGAGCGCTCCGCGAGGTCATGCTCGAAGAGATGGTCCTCAATCTTCCCCTTGGACTTGATACCTCGCTCGTGACGACCGAGGTCTCCGGCGGGCAACGACAGCGGATCGCGCTGGCGCGGGCAATCCTGCGGCCGACCGCCGTGCTGTTGCTCGACGAAGCGACGGCGCAACTCGATGGCCTTACCGAGGCGGCGATCCAGCGCTGCATTCGCGACCGTTCGGTTCGAAGCGCGGTCGTCACGATCGCCCACCGTCTCTCGACGGTGATCGACGCCGACCGGATCATCGTCATGGACGATGGGAAAATCCGCGCGGCGGGATCGCATGAGGAGCTGCTTCGGACGGACGACCTGTATCGCGGTCTTGTCGAGGCGCTCCGCATTGCCGATCGCCAACCGGCGATCGGCGCGATGGTTTCCGGCTGACGCTACCGGCTCCCGAAGATCGCGCGGCCGAGGCGGATGTGCGTTGCACCCTCGGCGATCGCGACCCCGTAGTCGTTGCTCATGCCCATGGACAGCACCGGGAGCGGGATTGAGAGCGTCTGCTGGAGGGCATCTCTCAGCTCTCGCAGACCGGCGAACGTCGGTCGGGCGTCCGAGGCGTCCGCGACCAGTGGCGCGATCGTCATCAGGCCGTCGCAGCGCAGATGCGCCGAATGCTGGATCGCCCGCACGAGTGCTTCGGCATCGCAAGGTGCGCAACCCGACTTCTGCGGCTCGCGGGCGACATTGACCTGCACGAGCACCGGCATGATGAGATCCGACCCGGCGGCGGCGCGGTCCAACGCCGCGATCAATGCGGGCCGGTCGACCGATTCGATGCAGGAGAACAGGGAAACCGCCTGTCGCGCCTTGTTGGTCTGGAGCTGACCGATCATCCGGATCGCGGCATCGCCGGGAAGCGGGACTTCGTACTTGTCGCGAGCTTCCTGAACCCGGCTCTCGCCGAACACGCGCAACCCGCTCCCGTAGACGGCATCGACCGCCGACCTGGGAAACGTCTTCGAGACGGCGACGATCGTGACCGACTCGGGCGTTCGGCCCGCCGCCTCTGCCGCTCGCGCGACCGCCGCCCGGACCTCCGCGATCCGCAACGCCAGCGTGTCGACCGCACTCATCCGGCGCGATCGCCCCGGATCGCGATCATCGCTCCCTCACGGCCGGCGCCCGGCCCATGCCCGCGATGCGAGAACCACGAATCGCGCAAATCCCTCGTGCATATCGGCGACACCTCAATGTGTTCCGGGAGCACTCCCGCACGCTGGAGCAGCAGAGTGTTAGCCCTGGGCACGTCGAAGTGGTCCTTCAGGCCGGGCCGCTGGACCGCGAGATCCGCCAGCGGCCCGAGATCGGCCGCCTGCTCGCGCCACGCCTCAATCACCTCCTCGCCGACTTCGTTGCAGCAGACCCCGATCGCCGGACCAAGAAAGGCCCGGATGGCTGACGGCCTTGTCCCATACGCGGAGCGCATCGCCCGGATCGCCGCTCCGGCCACATCCACGACAGTACCCCGCCATCCGGCGTGGACGGCCGCCACGGCGGGGCGCTCGGGATCGACCATCAGGATCGAGAGGCAGTCGGCGTGCAGTGTTGTCAGGACCACATCGGGCGCGTCGGTGATCAGCGCGTCGGCGTAGCCCAGATGCGTGCTCTCCGGCGTGGCACCGCAGCCGGCGTCCTCCGCCGCAACCCGGATCACCGCATTGGCATGGACCTGGCCCATCGTCACGATCCGCTCCGGATCGACGCCGATCGCCCGGCACCAGAGCTGGCGCATCGCCCAGGCGTCCGCCTTGTCACGCGGCGCGCCGAAGCCGACGTTGCCCTCGGCGAGGCCCATTCCCGGCACGCGATAGGTCAGGCCGTGAACGATCCCCACGAATCCCAGGAGGAGATCGGATTGCAGCGGTGCCAGGGCCGTCACGCTCGCCTCCGGGTCGATCGCCGGCGTCATGGTCTCGCTCACGGTTCCCCTTCCTCTCGTGCCGCATCGAGAATGATCTGGTCGACAACTCGTTCCACCGGCGCGTGGTCGTCGGTGAAGACGGTCGTCACGCGCGTCACCTCCCGGATGTCCCCGGTTGCCACGCTTGCGTCGCCGACTGTCCGGATCAACGATCCCTCCGGCTGGGCCGCGACCGAGGCCGCGAAGTTCTCGATCCTGGTCGGTGTATTGGTCGCGACCACGATGCTATTGGCGTAACGCGCGGTATCGATCACATAGACGTTCGGGAAGACGTCCTTCATCGTCGAGGAGATCGCGTCCACGAGGCGATAATCGGTCTCGGTCCGCCCGACGTTGATGACCGCCACCCCTTCAGGTGTCAGATGCGCCGCAACCTCCACGAAGAACTCACGGCTCGTGAGCTGGAAGGGGATGTAGGGCTGCTTGTAGGCGTCGACCCCGATCAGGTCATAGGTGGTGTCCGACGTCTGCAGGACATAACGCCCATCGCCTTCGATCACGTTCAAGTTTGGTTCGTTCATGTCGAAGTAGGTGCGGCCAACCTTGACGATCTCCGGATCGATCTCGACACCGTCGATCGGGACCGGCCCGTAGGCCGCGGTCAATTGCTTGCTGACGGTGCCGCCCGCCAGCCCGATCAGCATCGCGTTGTCGATCCGCGCGGCAGCGGGCGTCGGGTTGAAGAGCGGTGCGACCATGAAATAATCCCACGGTCCCTCCGTCAGTTGGCGCGCCGGGTCGTAGATCGAGTGCGTCGCGTGACCGTCGTTCAGGGACAGCTCGACGGCGGACCCGTCGCGCACGACCTGGATGTAGTTATCCTGCGACTCCACCTCATGGACCAGCTCGCCGCCCTGGGCGGGTCGCACGGGGCCATCACCGCCGGCAATCGTCACCGCTGCCACCAACGCGGCGGACATCCCCGCCACTGCGAGCTCCGGCACGGCCCGGAGCCGCAGCAGGCCGACAACGGATGGAACGAACAGGAGCACCGCAAGGATCAGGAATGTTCGTGTCGTGCCTACCCACGGAATCAGCACCAGGACGGGCAGGAAGCTCCCGGCGATGGACCCGAACGTCCCGAGCGCAAAGATGTCCCCGGCAGTGTTGCCGGCAGCCCCCAGATCGGTAATGCGGAGCCGGATCGCGTAGGGACTGACGAAGCCGAGGAGCGTGATCGGAACCGAGAGGATCAGCAGCACCCCGATCAACGAGCCATAAAACGCGCCGACCGCGACCTCCGCGAAGGCATCGAGCGACAGCCGCAGGATCGGCCGTGCAAGGTACGGCAGCATCGCGCACCACACGGCGGCGGCCGCCGTCAGCGCGTAGAACAGCCAGAGCCGGGGGTAGCGGTCCGCGACCCGCCCCCCGAGCCAGTAGCCGAGCGCGAGGAACGCCAGAGTCAGGCCGATCACGTTGGCCCAGATGAAGGTCGAGTCGCCGAAGAACGGTGCGATCAGGCGCGAGGCGCTGAGCTCGGTCCCGATACTCGTCATCCCCCCGGCAAAGACGATCACGCGAATCAGCACATCGTCGCCACGACGTAGCGAAGGTTCATCAGCGTCGAGTGGATTGGTCACGGAACCTGCCAGATACGAACGGTGCGAACGGGGATGCCGACTGGGGGACTACATCACCCTAGCAGTATACGATCTCGATCGTCCGGGTTTTGTGCCGGGTGGCCATGATCCGCCGTCCCTGCCCGTTTGGCTTCCGCGCCGGAACCTGCCTTTATGCATGTCCGGCCCCGGCGACGTTCACATATGAACGTGTGCCCCCACCGCCGGCCTAACAGCCCGCAAAAGCGCCGACACAGTTTTGCATGCCTCGTGCCCAAACATCATCGACGTGTCCATTCCGTTATTCCCTCGTGATCGTCAAGGCCGATACGACCTCGCTCCCGTATGCACCGCAATGAGCCAGGCAGGTGGACTGCTCGCAAGGGCAGACCTTCCTGACAATCTGCAGGTTCCAGCGATTCCCGGATCCGCGTTAGAGCGGGCGCGGTCTTCTGATGCATAAAAGGCACCGGGAGGGCCTGTCATCGTATATGACGCCAGCCTGAATCCGGTTCTCGGAGTGCCGTCAGCTGTTGACAGTGCCGAGGATCGGCGTAGAGTGCGGGGACACGATCCGATGGAACAGGGGGAGAACCATGAAGAATATTCTCTGGGTGATCCTGATCGTTGTCCTTGCCGTGTGGCTGATCGGCTTGCTGGCCGACGTGGCCGGCAATGTGATTCACGTTCTGCTCCTCGTGGGGTTGCTGATCCTCGTTTATAACGTCATCACCGGTAGGCGCGCGATCTGACCTCCGCCCCGGAGAGAATCTATCAATGCCGAG
>CADCWJ010000194.1 GCA_902806365.1 uncultured Thermomicrobiales bacterium | reverse complement strand
GGTTACAACTGGTATCTGGGCGACTGCCGCTCCTTGATCGAGATCAACACCGATCTGCCGATCCGCGCCAATGCCCTGCTCGATCTGATGTGCCACGAGGGATATCCCGGGCACCATGCCGAGCACGCGATCAAGGAGCTCCGCCTCTACCGCGAGCACGGCTATGGCGAACACGCGATCCAGCTCATCAACACCCCGGAATGCGTGATCTCGGAGGGAGTCGCGACCCTTGCCCAATCAATCGTCTTCACGCCGGACGCGGCATCGGAATGGCGGGGTGCACGGATCTACGGCCCGCTCGGGATCCAGGTCGATCCGGGTCAGGAAGTGCAGATCGAGCGTGCGCTGCACCAGCTCCGATCGGTCGGCGGCAACGCCGCGCTCCTGATGCACGGGGATGGCGTCCCGGAGGCCGACGCCGTCGCCTATCTGGTCCGCTACGGGCTGGAGACCGAGGAGCGGGCGCGGCACCGGCTGCGGTTCCTGAGTGATCCGCTCTGGCGCGCCTACGTCTTTACCTATCATGTCGGGCACGACCTGCTCGGGGACTGGCTCGATCTCGACGACGAGTCGTCCCGGGGTGACGACCGGGGCGATCACCGCCAGGCGCGGTTCGGGCGGCTGCTCGCCGAGCAGATGACGCCGTCCGCGATCCGCAGCGAGCTGGGATAACAGGCGAACGACCTCGGCGGGGAGGGGCCCATGGCCCTCCGGTCCGGTGTCCCCTGGAGGGCGGACACAACAGCGCCCCGGCTGGACCATTCCAGCCGGGGCGCTGTTGTCAAAAAGCGGTGGCGCGCCCCACGTGAAACGTGAGGGCCGGTCTCTCCAGGGGCCGATCGCACGGTGTCTCCGGAAGGAGGGGTTCGTGACACGGCGCGATCGGGAGGGAGCGACGGAAACAGGACACCCCGGGAGAGCAAACCGACGGTGTATCACCGATCCGGCATAATGTCACGCCGCATCGGTGATACAGATTAGCGCGGCCAGCCGTAGGTAGTGGTCGAACGATCGTAGGTGCGGAGATCCTTGCGGGCCTCGTCGGCCGTCGGGTATCCGCTGCCCGAGCGCAGCACGCCGCTGTAGTAGCGGTTGAAGCGGGCGGAGCCAATGCGAGACGAGCGGTTGCGAGTGATAAAGCGACGAACTGCGTTCATCCAGGTCTCTTTCCATGAGCCAACATCGGCGGTGGCCTCAAGCGGTGCCCCTGTTCCGTATGTTCTTATAAGAGTATACGCATATTTGCATAGAATGTCAACAGTATATGAAGATATCCGCATGAGTGCCCGGCGCGTCCCACCGCCGAGTTGCCCCATTGCTGCCGGCCTCGGGTAGCCGACGGACCGTGCAAGGGCGTACCATCAGCGCGGTGCGCATCGCCCGGCCGGATCTCCCGGCGCGACCTCTGCTGGCCGGCGGTCGGCGCGGCGGTTGGATCGGGCTGGCACCAAGAGGGTGAGATGACGTACGTGGGCTTGGCGCAATGATGGATTCGGTCAATCAACCAGCCCGGGGGACGCGCCGGGGCGCACAGATCCTGAGCTCAGTCCTCTTTCTCGCGGCGATCGGGTTCGCCGCCGCCGGGATCTACCTCTATTTCTTCGCCGACGATGAAGCGCCCAGGGAGCCAGCGATTCCGACCACGACCCCCGGTCGCAACGGACTCGCCGATGTCATTCGCGCCTTCGACACGGCGGGACTCGATGCCGACTACGGCCGCTCACCGGCCACCGCCGACACAAGCCAGATCAGGACTCCTGGCCAGCACGTGATCGTCGACGATCGCTCCGTCTTCATCTTCACCTTTCCCGGCACGAATGCCGATGCCGCCCGGGCCGCCCGTGAACAGGCCGCCGCCACGGTCGATCCCGCGACGATGACGCTCGCGACACGCGGCGGCCAGCCGATCGGTGCGGGCGAGACGTTGCGCGTATTCCAGGGCAGCAACGTGATCGCCGTTCTCGTTGGCGGCGACGACGCGCTGGCGGCAGAGGTCCAGGCCGTGATCGAGAGCCTCCCCTGAGCAAACCGTTCTCCGGTGCGCGCCAGGCACCACCGCCGGAAGAGGGGGAGCCCGCGCACCCCGGCCGAGCGGCCGGGGATGTCGTGCTAGGGCCGACCGGGAAGCCGGTGACCCTCGCCGACACCGAGGCCGAGCTCGCGGAGCATGGGCGGATCGGTTATGGCCGGTACGGCAGCGCCTCGCCGATCGTCCTCGGCGCGCTGATCGTCGTGGTAGTCGCGGCGATCGGGATTGCCAGCCTCCGCGATCGGCTCGACGGCGCGTCCGTCAACGGGGTGCAGGAGGGAACGAGGATCGCACCGCCGATCGAGCTCACCTTGCTCGACGGCGCCGCCTGGCGGCTCTCCGATCACCGCGGGAAGGTGGTCGTCCTCAATTTCTGGGCGTCGTGGTGCGAGCCCTGCAAGCAGGAAATGCCAGCCTTCCAGCAGGTGGCGGCGCGGGGCGGCACCGCTGATCTCGAGGTCCTCGGCGTCGGCGCCAAGCTGGACCGCGACGAGGATGTCCGCTCCTTCGTCCGCCAGTACGGGGTCACGTACGCGATCGGGCGCGACCTCGGCGGGGATGACCGGGGCCGGGGCACGATCGAGCGGGACTACGGGGTGATCGGCTATCCGGCGACCTTCTTCATCAGCCCTGACGGAACCATCAGCGCGGTGGTCATGGGCGCGATCGAGGTCGACCGCCTCCAGACCTACATCGACGCCGCCCGGACCTGAACTGACGCGCCGCCTTGTGAACGATCGCCGAGCCCGGCGCCGTCGCGGCGGGTCCCTGCTACCCGGCGCTGGCTCCTGGCATCAGTCGAAAACCGCGGTCGCCGGTGCGGTGAGCGGGGAGACCGGGTCTTCCTCGTCGAGCGTGAACCATGGGCTCAGCATCCAGCCGAAGGAGGCGACGGCGCGGTCGAACCGCGCTCGGCTGATCGGCAGGCTCCGTGCCGGCTCGTGACCGTTGAGCACCCACTCGAAATCCAGCGCGGCGAGCCGCTGCAGCGACTGCTTCCAGCTCACCGCGGCCTGGGCCCAGATCTCCAGGACCGCCTTGTCCAGGCTGCGCATCCCACCGCCGACGGTGTCGCCAGCGAACAGCACCCGGTGGCCGTCGATCTCGCCAAGGAGACAGACCGAGCCCTCGGTGTGGCCGGGGGTGTGATGGACCTGAAGCGTGGTGTCGCCGGCGGCGATGATCTCTCCCTGTTCGAGCGGCAGGCAACTCTCGGCGGCGATCGGTTCGAGCGCGCGATTGTAGATGTAACTGCCGTTGCGGTAGGGATCGCATTCCTGCACGCTTGGCCAGTCCTGGCGGTGGATGTGGAGCCGGATAAAGGGATGCTCCCGCCGCAGGTCGTGGTAGCTCTGAATGTGGTCGTAGTCGCCATGGGTGGCGATGATCTGGGTCAGGTCACGGATCGCCAGCCCGGTCTGCGCCAGGTTCGTGACCAGTTGCGGGAAGGCGTGCTGACTGCCGCAATCGATCAGGGTTGGATAGCGGCCGGTGATCAGGTAGGCGTTGCCGCTGTCGTGATGCGGATATTCGGAATAGAGAATATACAAATGGGGACTGAGTTGAACCGGGGCGGTCAACGGGGTCATGGTCGTCCTTTGGCGGAAGTGCAGTCTCTGTGGTGACCCTCAAGCGCGTTCGTCATCACGTTAATATCGTAAACGTCGCTTCTCGGGATTGGAAGATCAACGTTTCTCCAATGTGATCGTGGTGTTGTTGGGATAGCCTCGGCCGGGACGCGCGATGAGCATCCCTGTTCCGTTGGTGCGATCGTTCTCGCTGGCTCGACGGTTCCTGGCTGGAGTGGCGGGTGCCGGTGCTGCAGGTGTGGGTGCTGGCGATGCGAGCATGCCGCGCCGGCCGCCGGTCGATGCCGCTTGCACGGGGTGCCGCGACGCGGCCCGGGTGACCGCCCTCCGGGCTGACCGGACGGTGGTGGCGAGCGCTACCCGTCGGTGGTGTCGCGGGGAAGGACGTGGTCGCGCTGGGAATAGAGTCCCGCGGCGGCGAGCCCGTAGATCACGCCGCCGATGATCCAGCCGGCGCCGGCCGTGACGATCTCCCCGCCGCCGGGCCGCATCCCGAGCGCAAGATCGCCGATTGCCAGCAGCATGGTCGCGAGGGCGACGGCGGCGCCACCGGCATAGCGGACGGGCAGACCATGGCGTTTGGCGAGCTCGACGAGCGCCGGCACGATCACCAGCACCGGAACACCGGCGACGAGCTCGACATGGTCGTGGATGGTCATGGATCAGTGCCTTTCCTGGGGAGGCACGACACGGCCCGAGATGGCGCGGCGCGTCGTACGGAGGGATGGTTGTGAAGTGACGCCGCATCTGGTAGAAAGAACATATGTTCTTATCTTGCCAGACAGGGGAGCGCGACGATGGCCGATGGTCCAGACCGAAACGATGCCCGGTACGACGACGACGAGCGAGACACATTGGCCCGGGCCGCGAATGACGCCGCCGACGATGCCACCTACGGGGGAAACTTTCTCGATCATGAGCGGTTCGCGCTGGAGCGCTTTCGTTGCCCCTCGTGCGGATTGCCGCTGGAGTTGATCGAGGTTCGCCGCCCGGTCGAGGAGCGGATGAAGGATCCCGACGGGATCGCCCTGATCGCCGCCTGCCGTCACTGCGAGATCGGGTTTACCAGGGACGACTGGCGATCCCGCCTGCAACGCCGCAACACGGCGTAAGCGGCATCGGTAAGCGGCATCGGTAGGGGCCAGCCCTGGCTGGCTGCCCGTATCTGCCTGGAGCCTCTCCCGTCAGGCGATATCGCGACACAGCGGCTCACACCTGGACAAGGGTGAGCGAGATTACCGCGTCGCCCCACATCCCGTGCTGGTCGGGGGCGGCGACGGCTTCGGAGATCCCGACGATGCGCACCTGGCGCTCGGTCGGGTCGTAGTCGTGGTCGATGTCGCGGAAGGTGAACGTCGAGCCGTTCCACCACTTCGACCACAGCTCGGCGATCAGCTCGCGGCCGGTCTTGGCGAGCACCACCCCGTCCCGGTTGATGACCTGATCCTTGGCGGTGATGGCGAAGGACCACTTGCGCCGCCGCGCGGGGGAGTCGAGCGTTTCGAACTCGGCCCACACCCCGGCCAGCACCGGCGCCCAAAAGAGCGCGCTTTCCCACCGCACCCGCAGCTGGATGAAGCGGCTGGTCGCCACGGTCGAGGCGATGGAGGCATTGAGCGTGTGGTTATGGCTGGCGGCGACATTGTTGTTGTAATGGGTGAGCGGAACCGCGTTGATCCACGTCCCGCCGCCGTCGATCGAGTAGTCCAGGGCGACGCTGACCACATCCCCGGAGCCCGCGACGCCGCGGGGCTCGGGAGCGGCGAACACGGCGCCGACCTTGCGCCATGCCTTGTCCTTGTCGCGCTCTCCGGCGTCGATCATCGACGTGACGAAGTTGGCCGCGCCACCGTCCGGGAAGGTGCCCTGCTGGTCGTTGCGCCACACCAGGCGGATCAGGTGCGCGCCCTGGGAGTTGCCGAGGAACACCAGCGCGTCGTACCCGCCCGCGCCTGACAGCGGCATGGGCCAGCACCAGGGGTATTGCATGCCTGCCTGGTCGAGCACGAGCCACCAGCCCGCCCCATCCCACGCCCAGACCTGAGATCGGCGATCGCGCGATTCGATGCAGACGAGCAGATACCCGGCGGCGACGCACGCGCCAAAGCAGTTGTTCCCGCTCAATCCCGTGTCCCGCCAGCCCGCGCGATCGCCGCCCTCGGTGAACTCCATGACGGTCTTGCCGACCCAGGCGTAGAGCTTGCCGCCGAAGGCGGTGATGAAGGCGAAGTCATCGGTGGCCACGGTGGAGCCGTGCTGGAAAAAGGGTTCGAACTCGCCGGACCAGCGCTGCGCTCGGATCGTCGGGGGATCGGTTTCGTTGGCGTCGTTGGGGTTGTACGCCGGATTGCGCACATCGACCTCATTGACCCGGCCGGAGAAGGAGTAGAGCCCGGCATCGGTCGCGGCGATCACGCGCGATTGCGCGACGATGAGGCGGCGGACGGGGGAATCGAGCAGCTTGTATTCCATGCCGGAGCCGGTGACGAGCTGGATGCGGTGGGCATAGTGACCGGCGGTGGTGGCCTTGTCGGTCCACATGGCGGAGCCGCCGTAGGAGACCAGTTCGCCGCCGCGCTCCCCGGTGAAAATGGGGGTGCCGTTAGTGAACCCGGCGGCGGTGTAGTAGAGCAGATCGAACGCCGATCCATAGCCGACCAGGATCCCGCCGCTGTAGTAGGTGAGCGATGTGATCGGCGTCGCGCCGCTCGCCATGAGGGTGGGGGCGGCCCAGGTCTGATTGCTCATGATGACGGTGCGAAAGACGGCGCCGCCGACCGCGAAGAAGAGGTAATCCCCGATTCGCGCATGAGGAATGCGGGTGTTGGGGGTGGCGCTCGGCTGGCTGGGGTTGAGATTGACGTAGAGCGAATAGGGCCAGGGCTCGACGCCCTGCCCGCCGTAGGCCGGGCCCGCGCCGATGCCGCCCCAGGCGGAGTCACGCTCAAGCTGGTAGGCGCGGCGCTGGCCGCCGAAGAAGTCCTTTTGGGTGATGCGGCCGGTTCGGCCCTCGGCGACGCTGTCCTGGGCGCGTTTGTACTGCATGGCGCCGGTGCCGCTCCAGAGCATGTAGCCCGCGCCGTCGAGCACGATGTCAGTTGCCTGGGGCATGGGTGCGTTGCCTTTCGTGAGAGCGGGGATGACAGGCAATTGGATATCTGCCCGTTACCGGGCGTTCACTCCCAGCCGGTGATCCGCCACTCGAACTCGGAGCGGGTGAACCAGCGGAGCCGCCACTCGTCGACGTAGCGGACGCGCCACTCGGTCCAGGCGTGGCTCACCTGGCAGCGGCAGTTGATGTGGAGCGGCGGGCTGACGAGGGCGAAGCCTTCTTCCCAGGTTGCGCCGTGCCAGGCGCCGCACTCTGGGCAGGTGCGCTCGTCGCCGGCGACGATGAAGCGGTAGAAGGCGACCGGGTAGACGCTGCGGATCGTTTCCAGCACCCATTTGCTGTACTCGATCACGTGCTCGACGAGCTCGTAGACCGGTTCCAGCACGTCAATCACCCGATCGCGGAGATAGTCGGCCTGGCGGTCGATAGTGCGCTCGATAAGATCGAAGCGGTCACGGTTCTGCTGCTTGTCGCGGGCGAGGTCGCGTGCTCTGTCGGCCACCCGGTCGAGGTCGAACATCAGGTCACCTCCTTGCTCGTCTGGGTCATAGCTTCAGCGGTTCGCGAAAAAGCACCCATTCCCTGTCATCCCAGCAGCTGTGTCGAGCAGCTGCGCCGGAGGGACGGTCCCCAACAGGGGATTGCGAAGCAATCCAGCGGATGCGGCCCATCGCTACGCTTCGGGATAAACTCCGCGACGAGGGATCCCAACAGCCGTGTCGAGCAGCCGCCTCGCCGGCGGAAGCGCAACGCGCTGCAGCCGGTCGTTGAATCGGCGCGAAGCGCCTTCCATTGGAACCGCTGTAGCTGGACGGACCACTCAGCCGAGGGTGTTGGTGAGGGTTCCGGTCCGGAGATGGCGGAGCCGATGCCAGAACAGCCGGTCGGCGTCGGTCTGGGCGGTGCGCGCGGCGGCGGCCAGCGGATGGACACCGGCCCGGCCGGTGTAGCGCTTGCCCTCGGCGATCGCCCGGCGATGCAGCGAAATGGAGATCGCGAGGGTGAGAATCAGATCCTCGTCGCCGGGCTGGATATCGAGATCGGAGATGTCATCGAACGGCTCGACCCGGTTGGCAAGGTGCTCGAGCCGCCAGAGCCCGGTGCGGGACGCCGGGGTGCCGAGGATCACCGCCGTGCCCCAGGCACGCCAGATCGCCCCAGCGGGCGCCCCGGCTGGTGACGAGCCGTCAGGTTGGCCGACCGGGACCGGTGGGGGCGCTGTTCCGCCCTCCCAGCGTCGCCACGGCGTGCCCTGATCGTCGAAGACGGTGACGATCCGCATCGCGTTGACGTTCTCGGGCAGGTCGATCTCCCGGTCACCGGCGGTCACCGGGACCGCCGCGATCGCCTGCCGCGGGATGGGCACGCCGTAGCGGCGGATCGCTTCGGCGATCGCGTCGTTGAGGAACTCCTCGGGCCAGAGCGGGCTGGTTCCGGTGTCCGACAGATGACGACGCAGGGTCATCCGCACTTGCAGCCGGGATGTCATCGAACGGGATCCTTTCGCGGAGTCATGCCGGCGCGTGCTTCTTCCAGCAATCGCGCCAGCTCGGCATCGGGGTCGTCGCCCCCAAGCGCCACGATCGCGCTGCGACGGCTTTGGATCCCGCTTCCAACGAGGGCGACCGCGTTACGGACGGCGGCCGCGGTGTCGCTGGGGAGCACGGCGGGCCAGATCGTGGCGGTCCGGCGCAGCCCCTGGAGGTCGTGACCGCCGAACCGCTCCAGCAGGTCGAGCAGCATCGCGTTGCGCCGGGTGAAGACGCCGTCCCACATCCGGCGGGTTCGCCCCACCTTCTGGATCAACGGCTGGATCTCGACTTCGAGCGCCGCGCCGGAGAGGTCGCGGCCCGAATCCCCGAACGCGGTGCGCGGGGTCTCGCTCAGGTCGTGGAGGGCACGGAAAAGCTGCTCGACATAGGCGAGGTGAACTTCGGTGCCTCCGCCCTGGAGCAGATCGAGCAGGTAGGCCTTGGCGCCTTCCGGCAGCTCCCACTTGGCGCCCGGCCCGACCGCGATCCCGTCCGAGCCATCGACGTTCTCGAGCACGGCGATCGGTGCCCCGGAGAGCTCCAGGATGCGGGAGAGTACGGTCATCCGGCGATTGATCTCCCGGCAGAGATCGATCAAATCGATCAGGTCGGATTGGCCCCAGAAGCTGAAAGGGCGCGGATTGCTGGCCGCCACGAGATAGGGAATCCAGCCATACGGGTTGTCGCCATCGTGCACGAGTTGGCCGGCGATCGTCAGTCGCCAACGCGCGGCGGTCCAGTGCTCGACGACCGGATAGACCTGGGCGGCGGCGAGCGCGGTCAGTTCCCGCTCGATCCCCGCCAGCTCGGGAAAGAGGTGGCGCACCTGATCTCCCGTCAGCCCGTAGGTGTGGACGATCGCATCGACCGTGCGCGGGTTGTCGGGCGCCGACTGGGCGACGAGCGAGGCGGGATCGACGGCGGCGACGCAGGGGCGCCCCCGCGCGACATCCCAGGTGACCTTGATCGCGGCGTCGCCGAGGACGGCGGCGTCGATCGCGAGGGCGACATCGAGTTGGGGCAGATCGAGCGCGGCGATCGTCGTCATCAGGAGGCGCTCGGTCGCGTTCGCCAGGTCGGTCTGCGCGGGGGTATCGGCGTCGGGCAGGACGGAGAACGAGGCAGGTGCCGGAAAGACATAACTGGCGGTCTTCCGGATCAGGGCCCGGGCGTAGTTGAGGACGAGCCGGGATTCCCCCCGGCGCGGGCGCTCCCGCCACTGGTCACCGGTGTAGAAGGCGAGGGCAGCGTCGTATCCGGCGCAGCGGGCCTCATCGGCGGGGGTGCGGAGGCCGGTGGGCCAGAACGAAGGATCGGGTCCGGAGGGCGTGCCGGAATGGGCGAGCGATGGTGAATCGGTCCAGGGGCCGGCGACGAGCATGTGCTGCTCCTGTTGGAATCCCGGCGAAGGGCAATGGCGAAAAGAACAAATGTTCGTATTTTCTTGCACAGATGGACGCATTGGTGGACGGAAATCGCGCCATACTGTGGTTCAGGGCGCGCCAGTATGAGGCGGGCGCAGTCCTTCAGGCCCGGCGGAAGTGACTATGAAGCCGGTCCGCGTGGCGGCTGCCCAAGTGTCCGCCGAGATGGGCGTTGGATCACAATGAAACGGCAGTGGTGGCAAAGAGATGGCGATGACGACGCTACCATTCTTCCGAACGGGCCAAACGTGGAATCAGGAGAACAGCGCGTGAGTGTGATCCGGGGGCGGACAGACCAGGAACAAGCCAGCGGGGGGAATCCATCCTGGCTCACGCCGCCACAATTCGTCGTGGGCATCCTGCTGATCGCGGTGGTCTGGCCGCTGGCCTGGTTCGGCCCATTGCCATACTCGGCCTACACGTTCTTCCCGCTCTGGCTCGGCTATATCCTGACCGTCGATGGGCTTGTCTTTCGCCGCACCGGTACGTCGCTGTTGATCCGGGATGGACGCCGGTTCCTCCTGCTCTTCGCCTTCTCGATTCCGCTCTGGTGGCTGTTCGAACTCGCCAACCTGTCCCTGCGCAACTGGGACTATGTCCAGGCGCGCGAATACAGCAGGCTCGGGTATGCCGCGCTGGCGTCGATCGCCTTCTCGACCGTGATGCCGGCGATCTTCGTGACGGCGGAGCTGTATCGCACGTTCGAGCCGTTCGCGACGGTCCGGCGCTGGATCAGGGTCGCACCGTCACGGCGGGAACTGGTCGCGATCGCGG
>CADCWJ010000193.1 GCA_902806365.1 uncultured Thermomicrobiales bacterium | reverse complement strand
TCCTTGAACTGGGCCTTGGTCTTGAACATGCGGTCTTCGTCCGGCACCGTTCGGGTGTATCCACCAGCCATCCCGCGAGCGACGATCGACACCTTGCGCACCGGATCGGCGTGCGGCAGCATCCTCGCGACCAGGGCGTGCCCCGCCTCGTGGTACGCCGTCATCAGCCGTTCGCGCTCGGAGATTACGCGGCTCTTGCGTTGCGGGCCCGCGATTACGCGGTCGATCGCCTCGGTCAGCTCACTTCGCCCGACGGTCTTCTTGTTGCGCCGGGCCGCGAGGATCGCCGCTTCGTTGACGAGATTCTCGAGATCGGCCCCGGAGAATCCCGACGTTTGGCGGGCGAGACCCTCGATCGAGACATTCTCCTCGACCGGCTTGCCCCGTGTGTGAACATCGAGAATCGCGCGGCGCCCCTGGATGTCCGGGCGGTCGAGAACCACCTGGCGGTCGAAGCGGCCCGGTCGCAACAGGGCGGGATCGAGCACGTCCGGCCGGTTGGTCGCGGCCACGACGATCACGTTGACGCTGCTATCGAATCCATCCATCTCCACCAGGATCTGGTTGAGTGTCTGCTCGCGCTCGTCGTGGCTGCCACCGAGTCCAGCGCCACGCTGGCGCCCGACGGCGTCGATCTCATCGATGAAGACGATGCAGGGCGAGCTGCGCTTGGCCTGCTCGAAAAGGTCGCGAACGCGGCTGGCACCGACCCCGACGAACATCTCGACGAACTCGGACCCGGAGATGCTGAAGAACGGAACGCCCGCCTCACCGGCGACGGCGCGTGAGAGCAGCGTCTTGCCGGTACCCGGAGGGCCGACAAGCAGGACCCCGCGCGGGATGCGGGCACCGAGGGACGCGAACTTTTCGGGATACTTCAGGAACTCGACGACCTCGGCGAGCTCTTGCTTGGCTTCCTCGACCCCGGCGACATCCGTGAACGTGACCGTCGGGCGGTTGCTGGAGAAGAGCCGCGCGCGGCTCTTGCCGAACGACATCGCCTGGTTGTTGCTCCCCTGCCCCTGGCGCATCATGAAAAAGAGAAGACCGACGATCAGCAGGG
>CADCWJ010000192.1 GCA_902806365.1 uncultured Thermomicrobiales bacterium | reverse complement strand
GATCGCGCACATCGAGCTGGCCCAGCGCGACCGCGACGGCCTCCTTGACGAGCCGGATCTTCTCGCCAGCCATCGAACCCGAGCGATCGAGCGCGAACGCGAGATCGACCGGCGCCCGATCGGCCCGCGCGCCGGGACGCTCGCGGGCGTCGATGCGAAGCAGGAGTGCGACCTCGTCACCATCGCGGGCGACGACGGGGCGCTCCCAGAAGGCGGTGAGCGAGATCGGGGGGTGAGGTGTCGTGGTCATGGTCGATGTCCTTTCGTTTCGTGGGCCGCCCCGGGCGAGTGGCGTCCCGGCTTGTCCGTTGCGGTGTGCTGGTGAGCAAATCAGGTAGTGAGGATGCGCTGAGCCCAGGCGACGAGTGCCTCAATTTGCTGGGAGCGTCGCCGGTAGGTCGATTCCTCGATCAGCAGCTCCGCCTCGGGCGAGATCGCGATTCGTCGCCAGGTCGCCGGCCCGGCATCCGGTTGCTGGTCCGGCTCGTTGGCGCCCGGGAAGCGCACCGATCCGGGTGGCATCCGCATGGCTCGCGGAGACACCGATCGAACCGGAGTTCCGGATCCGGATTCCGACTCGCTCCGGAGCACCGCCTCGATGTAAGCAGCTGCGTCGCCAGCGGCATCGGCAGCTGCGTCAGCCGCGGCGCCCTGGGCGGGGGGCGATCCCAACAGCATCGCCGGAGCGACGGCGTCCCCATCATCCCGGTCATCCCCGGCCGCTGCCTCGGGCGATCGGGCATGCAGCCGCTCGACCGCCTCGCTGATCTCGGCGCCGGTCATCGCCGCGAGCCGGCGCCGGATCTCCTTTAGCGGCAGGTAGGCGTCTTTTAGGGCGCCGATCAGGATCAGGCGCTCCAGATGCTCCCGCGTGTAGCGGGTTCCCGGCCCGGCTCCGTGTGGAGGCGGAAGCAGCCCCTCGCTGATGTAGTAGCGGACGGTGCGGACGGTCAGCCCGGTCGCAGATGTCAGCTCATCGAGCGTGTAAGTGGAGGTATTAGGTCGAACTGGCTGAGCTGGTTCCGCTGGCCGGTTTGGCATGGCTGCCGGGCACCTCCCGCCCCGGAGCGATTCCGGAACACTCATCGGGCGGCGCGGTCACGACCAAGAGCCGCGATCGCGCCGCGACCGGGTTGCCAAGGCGCTCGCGATGGCCTTGTACGGTTGTCGACAAAGCGATAGTAACAGTGATACGTATCACTGTCAACAATGGTGAGGAAGCAACTTTGTAAGAGGATGATAGGCCTAGCGCGGGAGAGTGGGGTGGGGTGGAAAGGATCGTCCAGGGCTGTGGCAATCGCCCTGAGCCGCGTTACGCCGCTCCTGTACATGTGAAGAGGCCGGTCGATTTGGTAATTCGGAAAGCGCCGGTGGAGGCGATCTCATCGACCACCACGCGGTGCAGCGCCGCGATCCGCTCGGCGGTGAAGAGGGATCGATCAGCGCTCGACAGAACGTAGCGGACGACCGCGTCGGCATCCGTGACCGCCAAGGAATCGATGTAGTCGAGGCGCGTGACCCGGTCGAAAACGCGTTCCAGCCACGTCGCCCCATCCTCCAGGCCGAACCGAAGGGCGGCATTCTCCTGCTTGGATTCGGGCGCGACGCGTGCGACGAGCCGGTCCAGCTCGATCATGTGCCGCAGGCCATTCGTCGCGGCATGGAAGCGGCCGTCCGGGCGCAGCACACGGCGAATCTCGGCAAGGGCGCGCGAGATGTCCGGAACGTGATAGAGCATGTGGTTGGCGATCACGACATCGAACGAGTCGTCATCGAAGGGGAGCGCCTGGCTATCGGCGATCGCGAACCGGACATTGGGAAGGACCGGCTGGAGACGTACGCGAGCCGCCGCCAGCATGCCGGGGGAGAGATCGGTCAGCGTGAGATGCACATCGTCCGGCAGGCGGTCGAGATTGACGAGCCACATCCCGCCCTCGCCGCAGCCAAGCTCCAGCACGCCTGCGTCCGAGGCCAGGACGAGCCGATCGAACAGCCATCCGTACCAGCCCTGAGGATTGGTGCT
>CADCWJ010000191.1 GCA_902806365.1 uncultured Thermomicrobiales bacterium | reverse complement strand
CAACTCCACATTCTCTGCATCAATCGCGCACCGGAAATCCTGGCGCTCCAGAGAACCTTCCTTGAAGGGGAAGGGTTCCGGGTCACGACCCGGGCCACGCTGGACAAGGATCTCGACGCCATCGTCCAGCTCGCTCCCGATGCGATCATCCTCGACTACATGTGGCGTAGGGACGATCCCGATGGCCACATCACCGGTCTCGTCGGGATCGCTCGCGACGTCATCGACCTCGGGAAAGCCGAGAACGAGTTGCGGGCGACCGAGCAACGCCAACGCGAACTGCTCGCGGAGGCTCGGCGACAGGCCCAGGAACTCGCGCTGTTCCATGAGGTGCGCACCGCTCTGGTCCGAATGGAACTTCCAGACCTCTTTCGGACGGTCGTCGAGGCCATCGCGCGGACGTTCGGGTACAAGTTGGTCAGTCTCTACATGCTGGAGGACGACGACCTCGTGCTGCAACACCAGGTCGGGCACGAGCACGAAGTCCAGCACATTCCCGCCACCCAGGGAATCTCGGGCCGCGTCATCCGCACCGGGAAGGCCGTGCTGATTGAGGAGGTCCAGGCTGATCCGGACTTCCTGGAGGCCGTCCCGGGGAGCGTCTCCGAGGTTTGCGTGCCCCTTCGCGACGGGGACCGGGTCGTGGGCACCCTCAACGTGGAGAGCGAGGAGAGGGTGCGGGTGAGCGAAGCGGACTTCCGGATGATGGTGGCGCTTAGCGAGCATGTCAGCGTCGCCATTGGGCGGGCACAGCTGAATACCGAGGTCCGCCGGAACGAGGCGCGCTTCCGGGCATTGGTGCGGAATGCGTCGGACGTGATCACCATCCTCGACGTCGACGGAACGATTTGCTACGAGAGCCCGGCCATTGAGCGCGTCTTCGGCTATCAGGAGGCCGAGTTGGTCGGACGTAAGGCCTTCGATCTGGTCCACCCGGACGATCTGCCATTGGTGAACGCGGCGTTCGCTGCCACGCTTGAGAACCCCGCGCTTGTGTCCACCATCGAGTTCCGCTTCTGCCACAAGGACGGATCATGGCGCTGGCTCGAGGCAACCGGGACCAACCTGCTGGCCGACCCGGCCGTGGGCGGTCTTGTCATCAACTCCCGCGACATCACCGAGTCCAAGGAGTACGCAACTCAGCTCTGGCATCAGGCGCACCACGACCCGCTGACCGGTCTGCCGAATCGGGCACTGTTTCTCCAGCAGCTCGAACAGGTCCTCGCCCGACGTGGATCAGACCCAGTCGCCGTGCTGTCCCTGGATTTGGACGAGTTCAAGACCGTCAACGACAGTCTCGGCCACGAGTACGGCGACCGCCTGCTGGTTGCCGCCGCCGAACGCCTCGCCTCGTGCATCCGGGCCGGGGACATGCTTGCCCGCTTCGGCGGCGATGAATTTACGCTCCTGCAGGCGCGGATGACGGATGCCCGAGAGGCGACCAAGATGGGGGAGTGCCTGCGTCAAGCGCTCGCCGCTCCCTTCAAGCTGAATGGCTACCAGGTTTCTGTCAGTTGCAGTCTTGGCATCGCGCTCAGTTCCCCCGAGTTGGCCACGCCCGCCGATCTGCTGCGGGCGGCCGATGTGGCGCTCTATCAGTCCAAGGCCATAGGGAAGGGGAATGTTGCGTTCTTTGATGCTGCCCGCGATGCGTCGGCATTAGAGCGGCTGCGCCGCGAAACCGAGCTCCGCCAGGCGCTGGAGCGGGACGAGCTACGGCTGCATTACCAGCCCGAGATCGACCTCGTCACCGGTTGCATCGTCGGTGTCGAGGCCCTCGTCCGCTGGCAGCACCCGAGCGACGGCCTGCTGCCCTCCGATGCCTTCATCCCCCTGGCCGAGGAGACGGAGCTGATCGTGCCGATTGGGGAGTGGGTCCTGGCGGAGGCCTGGCGCCAGCTGATGGCGTGGGACGCGCAGATTCCGAATGCCAACACGCTCGCCCTGAGCGTCAACGTCTCGCCGCTCCAGATCCGCGATCCAGACCTCGTCGCCCAAGTCTCGCGCATCCTGCGCGAGACCGGTTTTCCGCCCCAGCGGCTGGTCCTGGAGATCACCGAACGGGGGCTGGTCGAGAATACCGAGGCGACCGATCGTGCGATGGAGGCGCTCAAGGCGCTCGGGGTGGACTTGGCGATCGACGACTTCGGGGCGCACCAAGTGGGTTTGGCCTATCTGCGCTGGTGGCCGATGGACGCGATCAAACTCGACCAATCGCTGGTGGCCGACCTCAACCATAACCAACGGAGCCGGGCGAT
>CADCWJ010000190.1 GCA_902806365.1 uncultured Thermomicrobiales bacterium | reverse complement strand
CAGACCGTCATGCTCGACGAGATCTCGTCGGCCGCCGGAAGCGTCTCGCAGGTACGCGAGTGCACGAGCCGCTTGCTGCAATGGGCCAAGCCGCGGGATATCCCGGTGTTCGTGATCGGGCACGTGACCAAGGAAGGGACGATCGCCGGTCCTCGCGTGCTCGAGCATATCGTCGACGCGGTGCTCTATCTCGAAGGAGAACGGTTCCACCAATACCGGATACTGCGGGCCGTCAAGAACCGATTCGGCTCGACCGACGAAGTCGGAGTCTTTGAGATGGCCGACGTTGGCCTGCGCGAGATCGCGAACCCTTCCGAAGCCTTCCTGGAGGAGCGATCGCTGACCGCGGCCGGCTCGACGGTGGCCGTGACGATGGAGGGAACGCGACCGATCCTCGTCGAAGTACAGGCGCTGGCGACCCCAACAGCGTTCGGCCTTCCGCGTCGCAGCGCGAACGGCCTCGACACGAGCCGGCTCCAACTGCTGGTGGCAGTGCTTCAGAAGCGGGTAGGGCTTGGACTGGGCACCCACGATGTCTATGCGAATGTGGTGGGTGGCCTGCGGATCCACGAGCCCGCCGTCGACCTCGCCGTGGCAATCGCGATTGCCTCGAGCATCAAGGACATCCCCGTTGACCGGGCAAGCGCGATGATCGGCGAGATCGGCCTCTCCGGCGAGCTTCGGTCCGTCAATCAGCTCGATCGGCGGATCAACGAGGCGGCACGCCTGGGCTTCACCCGCGCGGTCATACCTTCGGGTGGAGCCGCGTCACTTGATCGCGCTCACCCGATCGAGATCGTTCGCTGCGCCGGCATCTCCGACGCGATCGAGGCAGCCCTGGGCTGACGCTAGCGGTCACGGTTCGCCAGCATTAATAGCTCATCAACCAGCCGGGATGAGGCGTCGGGTCGCGCGATCGACTTGCTCCTGGACGCCATTTCCCGCAGGCGTTCCGGTGCCATGACCAGGTCCCGGATCGTTGTGTCCAGCCGTTCCGGTGTGGCTTCCGATTGTTCGAGATACACCGCGCCCCCCGCCATTTCGAGCACACGGGCGTTCTTGCGTTGCTCGTCGCCCCACGTTCCCGGAAGCGGTATCAGGATCGACGGCAGGCCCAGATAGGCCAGCTCGCTGATCGTCCCCGCACCCGCCCGGCCGATCACCAGGTCAGTGATCGCGTAGAGATCGGCAAGCTCGGTCGTGATGAAGTCCCTGACGACGTAGCGGTCGGCCAGGTCCGCCGGAAACGTACGCTTCAGGGATGACATCCGTGCGAGATCGCCGTTCGCGCTTGCTGGCCCGACCTGATGGACAACCTGCGCGACCTCAAGAAGCTCGGGAAGCAGCATCTCGATTCGCTGGTTGAGCGGGCTGGCTCCCCTGGCACCCCCGGTGGCGAAAATCACTGGCAGGTCGGGCGACAATCCGAAGGAGGCGAACCCCGCGTCCCGCACTCCGACGGCCAGGGAGGATCGCACCGGATTGCCGGTCAGGACGACATTGTTGTGGATCTCCCGCGCCAGCAGTGCGGTGTCCTCGAAACCGACCGCGAACGTGGATGCGACTCTCGCGAGGGCGCGATTGGATAGTCCGATCTGCGCGGTTTGCTCGTGGGTGAGCACCGGCGCGGTCCGTGACCCGCTGAGTGCGGTGGGCACACTGACCGCTCCGCCCGTGCTGTAGATAACGTCTGGCTTGAAGGCGCGTACATGGCGCCATGCCTGGGCAACACCGATCGGAATCCGGAACGCGTCAGAAACGGTCTTGAGCGACGCGTACCTTCGCAGTTTTCCGGTCTGGATGGCGACGAACGGGATCTGTTGAGCCTCCGCGATCGAGCGTTCGACACCGCCGTGGCTCCCGATCCACAAGACGTCCATGTTGATTTCGCGCTTGCGGAGCTCTTCGATCACGGCCACCGCCGGAAGTACATGCCCGCCGGTCCCACCACCGGCGATCACCAAGCGGATTGTCTGGCGCTGTGTCACGTCGTGATTCTCCCGGGATGTGAATGCGAGCGAGGTGGCTTGCCGGACGACGGTGAGCCGGCACCGTCTTGAGAGCGCCGCCGCGAGTATAAACGTGCTCACCGGGCTTTTCGCTCTCGCGGCCGATCAGGACCGTGCTACCATCCTCCAGTGACGCTAGGCTGCCATGCACCGCCCGATCTCGCTCACATTGTCATTTCCGACGTGCTCCATGTCCGGAGTTGGTCCGTGATTCGCTCATTCGGCGAGGCGCTGCGCTCGTGGAGCGGGATCATCGCGATCATCCTCCTGACACTGGCGGTGGATCAGTGCTCGAAGTGGCTGGCCATCGAATCGCTGGGACGCGACGCTCCGTTCCATCGATGGGAGATCGCCGGGAAATACCTTGCGTTCGAGTACGTCGAAAATACTGGCGCGGCCTTTGGGCTCTTCGCCGGTCGAGGATGGCTCCTGTCGCTCGTCGCCGTGGCCGTTTCCTCCCTTGTTGTGCTGCTGCTGCGCGAGGCGCGGCATGACCTGTTCCAGAGCGTCGCGCTGGGATTGGTGGTCGGCGGGGCGATGGGGAACATTGTCGACCGGATCAGACTCGGCCACGTTACCGATTTTCTGGCGGTAGGGATTTGGCCGAAGTTCAACGTTGCTGATGCGGCGATCACCGTTGGGCTCGTGATGGTTGCCTGGTCGGTGCTCCTTCAGGACGCTGAGCCAGACCAGCGGCAACCACGGAGTTTGTGACCGCTTCCAACATGGCGGCGAGGATACGAAGCGTGTCGACGGACGATGGATCACTGGAAGAGAAGCATATGGAAACAGTCGAACTGCGTCCGGCGCGGGAAGACCTCAACGTCCGGCTCGACCGGTTCGTCTCCGCCGGAATTCCCGATCTCAGTCGCACCTATCTCCAGACATTGGTCGAGGACGGCCACGTGCTCGTCGATGGGGTGCCCCGGCGTGCCGCCTTCAAGATGACTCCGGGTCAGGTTGTTACCGTCTCGCTTCCCGAAATCGAATCGGTCGAAGCGCTCCCGGAGAACATTCCGCTTGACATCCTGTTCGAGGACGACGACATCATCGTGCTCAACAAGCCGGCGGGCATGGTGGTCCACCCGGCACCCGGTCATCTCCGGGGCACACTCGTCAACGCCGTGCTGTATCACGCCCCGGACATGAACATCGGGGGAACCAATCGGCCTGGCATCGTCCACCGGCTCGACAAGGACACCTCCGGCGTGATGGTCGTGGCGAAGTCGGATCGCGCCCATAATTCGCTTGTCCGGCAGTGGCAGGAGCGGACCATCGAGAAGTCTTACATGGCCCTCGTAGCCGGGCAGGTCCTGGAAGAGGAGGCGACGATTGACGCGCCGATCGGACGAGACACCGCCAACCGGCTACGGATGGCGGCGGTTCGCTCCGGGCGCGAAGCACGAAGCAGCTTCACGGTGATTGAGCGATTCGAGCAGACGACCCTGCTCGACGTATCGATCGAAACCGGCCGCACCCATCAGATTCGCGTTCACCTGGCGATGATCGGGTTTCCCGTTGTCGGCGACACGCTCTATGGCTCTCCGAAATCGGCGCGCGCGGCGAGCAAGATTGGAATCACGCGCCAGTTCCTTCATGCGTCTACGCTCGGCATCGAGATGACGGATGGCAGCCGTCGTACATTCACCGCTCCAGTTGCTCCGGATCTTGAAGCTGCCCTAGCTGTGCTGAGTGCGGAAAACGACCTCGAATGAGTTGGACTCGTCCTCGCACGCTCGGCGAGGCGCAGACCATCGTGAGCGGCCTCTTGGCGGTCGGTCTCACCGCCGTTGACCCCCGGCGGAAGGTCGCCGAAAGCCTGGTGGCTGATCCGCCAACGGCCGGCAACGAGCCACTCATGGTCGTCGCCATAGGCAAGGCAGCGACCGCGATGGCGGCCGGCGCGCGAGATGTGCTTGGGGACCGGATATCCGCTGGCATCATCCTGACCAAGGATGGCCATTCCGCCGATCCCCTCGACGACTTCTTCATCTTCGAGGCAGCCCATCCGGTCCCCGATCAACGCGGAGTGGATGCGACGCGGACGATCATCGATGCCCTGGCCGGGCTCGATGCCGGGGCGATCGTGCTCACGCTCCTTTCCGGCGGGGGTTCCTCCCTGCTGGAGCTACCGCGTCCGCCGGTGACGCTGGCCGATCTTCAGGTCACGACCTCCCTGGTGCTCCGGGCCGGCGCACCGATCGAGCACCTCAACGCCGTACGCGGCGAGCTGAGTATGGTCAAGGGCGGGGGATTACGGCGACAGATGGGTCGCGCCCGCTGCATCACGCTGATCCTCTCGGATGTACTCGGAAACGATCCACGGGTCATCGCATCGGGGCCAACGATTCATCGAACGCCGGACCCGGAGGGCGCGCTTCGTCTTCTCCATCAGTACGATCTTTCCTCGCGCCTGCCCGCATCGGTCCTGGACGCGCTGAGTGGGGACCAGCTCCTCGATGAGTCGGGACTTGACGAGACGGAACGGGATGAGTTCCGGATTCTCGCCGATAACGATGTTTTGATCGACGCCATCGTCGCCGAAGCGGAGCGCCTTGGTCTCAACACATCGATCGCCTGGCGGCGTCAGGAGGGGGAGGCGAGGGAGCTGGGACGTTCTTTCGCCCGCAAGATCGGCCACAGTGAGGACGATGTCGACATGGTGATCGGTGGCGGGGAAGCGACCGTGACGGTGAGGGGTAACGGAAACGGTGGCAGAAACACCGAGTTCACATTGGCGGCAGGGCTGGAGCTGACGCACGCGACAACCGGAGACCGGTGGGCTGTCGCCAGCATTGCCTCTGACGGCCAGGATGGCTCGGTCGACGCCGCCGGGGCAATCACCAGCGCGGCATCGATCCGTGCCACAGGGGAAGGCGGTCTCGATCCCCTCGCGGCGCTCGCCGAGAACGACAGCGGCGGATACTTCGACCGGACCGGAGAGCTGATCCGGACCGGGCCAACCGGAACGAACGTCAATGACGTGATGATCGGTCTGCGGCTTGCGGGGTGAGGACTGCCAGGAACGCTCGACACCGAAAGTGAGAAGTCTGGGATGAATGGTGCTCAATCGCTTGTGCACGCGCTTCGGGCGCATGCCATCGATCACATTTTCGGCCTCCCCGGCGACACGGGAATGGCGTTCTACGACGCCCTGTATCATGAGCCGGCGATCACCCACATCATGACCCGGGACGAGCGCTCCGCATCGTTCATGGCCGATGTCTACGCACGCGTTTCCGGCCGGATCGGGGTGTGCGAAGGGCCGAGCGGAGGCGGCACAACGTATATCGTTCCCGGCGTGGCGGAGGCGCAGGGGTCGGCGATCCCCCTGCTCTGTCTGACATCTGACACACCGGTCGGGGAAGAACATCGCGGCGTACTCACCGAGCTCGACCAGGTGTCCCTGTTTCGCCCGATCACCAAGTGGTCGGAGCGAGTCAATCGCGCGTCGGGGATGGAGGACGCCGTTCACCGCGCGGTGCGACTGGCGACCAGCGATCGACCCGGAGCGGCACATCTCTCGCTCCCATCCGATGTTTTGGAGGAGGACCACGGAACGGCGGTACGGGATGCTGTCGTTTCGCGAGGCGTCGCGCCGCAATCACGGCCCCGTGCCGATGCGAGGGAAGTGCAACGGGCGGCGGACCTGATCGCCCGTGTGCGGCGTCCGGTGATCGTCGCCGGGGGCGGTGTGCTGACGTCGCAGGCATGGGACGAGCTGACGACGTTCGCGGAGTCAACAGGGATCCCGGTTGGCACGAGCATCAACGGAAAGGGCTCGATCGCCGAAACGAGCGAATGCTCGATCGGTGTGGTTGGCGGAAATGGATCGCCCTCGTACGCCAACGAGTGGATCCGGGAAGCCGACCTGGTGTTCTTCATTGGGACACGGACGGACTCGACGACGACCGCGGCGTGGACGCTGCCGAGCCGGGCGAACCCGCCCGTGACGATCCATCTGGACATGTCGAGCCGGGAGATCGGCAATACATATCCCACAAGCGTCGTGCTTCACGGTGACGCACGGGCCACGCTCGTCGATCTACTCGCGGCTTTTGGGCGTGTTCAGACAATGAGAGAGGCGGCGACCGCACGCCTCGCCCGGCTTGAAGCCGACAAGCATGCCTATGTCGATGCAACGCAGGAAGCAGCGGGGAGCGATTCGCGGCCGATCAAGCCGCAGCGACTCGTGGCGACGCTGCGCAGGCTGCTCGACGACGAGACGATCATCGTCGCCGACCCTGGTACGCCGACGCCCTATCTTGCCGCGCAGTACCAACTCCGCGTGGCAGGCCGCACCACCGTCATTCCCCGCGCGCATGGTGGACTCGGCTATGCAATTCCGGGCGTAGTCGGGGCACATGTTGCGGCGCCCGACAAGCGGACGATCGGGATGCTCGGTGACGGCTCGTTCGGCATGTCGGTCGGCGAGTTGGAAACCATCAGCCGCCTGAACCTGCCGATCGTGCTGATCCAGTGCGGCAATGGCAGCTATGGCTGGATCAAGCAGTTGCAGCATCTGTATCACGACCAGCGGTACTATTCAGTGGATTTCACGAATCTGGACTATGCCGCGATCGCCCGGGGTTTCGGCTTGGAAGGTCACCACGTCACGGACCCCGCCGACCTCGAACCCGTCCTGGCAAACGCACTGGCCAGTGGCAAGCCGACGTTCGTCAATGTCGTTACAGAGGCGCAGATGACGGAGACGCCTCCCGTATCGTCGTGGGAAGCCGCGGTCGCTTCGGCGATGTAGGTATGGGCCACGTGGAGGAAGTCTCTGATGCCCCAACAATCACCGCACGCCAACGCCGCTCCCAATCCTGGTCCGATCCTAGTCGATGTCGATACCGGAGTCGATGATGCGGTCGCGCTGGCGCTCGCGGTTGGACTGAACGCCAATCCGGTGGCCGTGACGACCGTTGCCGGGAACGTCCCTATCGATGCCTCCACGCGGAACACGATCGACGTATTGTCGTATCTGGGTTGTGATGCGGTTCCGGTCCACCGTGGCGCAAGCCGCCCACTTGTTGCGTCCTATCGGGCCGCGACTGACATCCACGGCGCAAACGGGCTCGGCGGCGTCCGGCTTCCTCGTGGGAGTGCCGAAGAGTCGTCGCTCGCGGGACCAGCGGCCATCATCCGGGCTGCCGATGAGCACGCCGGAGCATTGACGGTCGTGACGCTCGGCCCCTTGACCAATCTGGCCATTGCGCTGAATGTCGGACCCGGATTCGTTCGGCAGATTGCCAAAGTGGTAGTGATGGGCGGCGCGTTCTTCAATCCGGGCAACGTCACACCGCACGCGGAGTTCAATGTCTACGTGGATCCGGACGCTGCCGCTCAAGTCTTCAACGCGGACTTTGCGAATCTCACTCTGGTAGGGCTCGATGTCACGCACCAGACGGCACTGACGCGGAACGTTTGGGAACGAATCCAGCAGGGTGCGACGGGAAGTGCTGCCCTGCTCCGGCAGATCCTGGCCCGAACCTTTACCGAGCGGGCGAT
>CADCWJ010000189.1 GCA_902806365.1 uncultured Thermomicrobiales bacterium | reverse complement strand
TTCACGTCCTGTGCGAGAAACCGATCTCGATCACCCTGGAGGCGGCGGACCAGATGGTCGACGCCACCGACGCCGCCGGGGTCAAGTTCGGCGTGATCTTCCAGCGTCGCTTCTGGCCCGCCGCGCGTCGCATCCGGGAGGCGATCGACGATGGCCGTCTCGGCAAGTTGACCCTTGGCGAGTGCTCGGTCCGCATCTCACGCTCGCGGGAGTACTTCGCGTCCGAGCCCTGGCGCGGCACATGGGCGACCGAAGGGGGAGGGGTGCTCATGAACCAGGCGGTCCACGCGATAGACCAGTTTCAGTGGTTCATGGGACGGGCGGTCGAGGTCGTCGGCCGGCACGCGACCCTGCGCCACGGCTCGTACATCGATGTCGAGGACACCGCGGTCGCGACGGTCGTCTTCGAGAATGGCGCGCTCGGTGTGATCCAGGCGGCCTCAACCTTCGATTCCAACCTCGGCTTTCGGGTGGCAGTCCATGGCGACTCGGGCGCGGCCGTCAGTGTCTGGGAATACCCGGAGGGCAAGCAAGGGATCAACGATGTCTGGGATATTCGCGGCGAAGCCCATCTCCGGGCTGTTTGGGAGCACGAGGAGCTGGGCCGCCCAGGTTTCCCCGAGTTCCACGTCCTCCAGATTCAGGACTTCCTGCAGGCGATCATCGAGACCGGCCACCGGCGGTCACAGGCGCCGACGCGCGGCGATCCCTGGAGATCATGCTCGCGATCTACCAGTCCTCCCGAACGGGCCAGCCGGTGTCGTTGCCAATGGTAGAAACCCCGACCATCCCAGCCGTAACGTGATACGCCAGATCGACCTTCGGTCTGTCAGGGACTACCGCACATCCGGTTGTGACGAACAGGCGCTGGACATCCTCGATGACAACGCCAAACGACGCGTCAAAGAGATGCTGGGAGCCGTCGTCGAGCATGTCCAGCGCCTGTTCGTCACTACCGGATGTGCGGTAGTCCCTGACAGACCGAAGGTCGATCTGGCGTATCACGTTACGGCTGGGATGGTCGGGGTTTCTACCATTGGCAACGACACCGGCTGGCCCGTTCGGGAGGAC
>CADCWJ010000188.1 GCA_902806365.1 uncultured Thermomicrobiales bacterium | reverse complement strand
TCGATGCGATCTGCCTCTCGCATCTCCATGCCGATCATGTCGCTGGTCTGCCTGGTCTGTTCCACACTGTGGCGAATGCCGGTCGTACCGAGCCAATGCGGATCTTCGGGCCTTTGGGGACTTCCGATGTTGTCAGTGGTCTGCGCGTGATCGCCCCACACCTGCCATACGAGATCGAAGTGATCGAGCTCGAAGACGATGTGACATTCGGGCTTCCTGGAGGATTGACCGGGCATGCGCGCGAGGGCAAGCACCGGGTGACGTGTCTTGGCTACCGGTTCACGGCGGATCGAGGACGGGCGTTCCGGGAGGATCGGGCGGTCGCGCGAGATATCCCGAAGGAGTACTGGTCGCAGCTGCAGAATGGCGAGACGGTCATCGTGAATGAGAAGACCGTGCGTCCCGATGATGTGCTGGGAGACCTTCGACCGGGTGTCGCCATCGGGTTGGTCACGGATACACGCCCCACCGAGCGACTGGCGGAGCTCGTTCGAGGGGTCGATCTGCTGATCTGCGAGGCGACGTATGGTGAGGACGATGAGCTGCCGAAAGCCGAGCGCCACGGGCACATGACGATCCGGGAGGCGTCCGCCCTGGCAGAGCGAGCGGGAGTTGGGAATCTCTGGCTCACCCACTTCGGCGCCGGGATGAGCGATCCCGAGTCGTACCGGCCGTTCGCACGATCGCTGTTCGCATCGGCCGAGATCGGCCACAGCGGATTGACCGGCAGCCTGACGTTTCGGCGCGGTTACGAACGAACCGACGCCGTTGATCCGGCAGAGCAACCTAACGGAGAACAGTAGGCGGCCGCGAACGATGGATTTCCGCTTGACCGGACACCACGATCCCGGTACCGTCCAGCATCGACCGCACAGATACACACGGCCTGCGAGGTCCGGGACGCCATCCTGCGCGGCATGATCGATCGAGCCGGCTGTGAGAGCGGTCGGCGATTCGGGCAAGGGGACGGCAGATGGGATTCGGCAGCACAGACTGGTTCACGCAGAATCGCTTCGGCATGTTCATTCACTGGGGGCTCTATGCACTGCCAGCCCGCCATGAATGGGTGAAGAACCGCGAGCGGATCACCGACGAGGCATACCAGAAG
>CADCWJ010000187.1 GCA_902806365.1 uncultured Thermomicrobiales bacterium | reverse complement strand
GGCCGAACGGAGCCAGGTGATCTTCCTGCGCGTCAACGCCACGAGCCAGCAGGTCTACCGGTTCGAGGCAGCCCTGACGTATCAGATCGAGTTCCAGGTCAGCGAGCAGCCACGGACGATCAGCACGATCGATCAGCGGTATCAGCTTCGCCAGGTCTGGCAGGCGTCGGTCTATTCGAGCACCTCGGTGCTCCTCTTCGTCCAGGATGTGGAGAACGCGGCGCCCGAAGTCTTCTACGGTGTCAACGTCTCGCAGACGGTCGTCGGGGAATCGATCGGGGAGTACCGGCTGCCGGGTGAAACCACTACGGCATCGGAGGAGATGGTCGCCGCCGCCGAACGGACCGGTCTCAACGTCGATCTCACGATCAACGGGCAGGTCTATATCCTGGTCAACGTCTACGAGCCGACCGGGACGACCAGCAACGGCTTCATCACGCTCTTCGGGACGGCCGCGGAAGGCGACCCCGCGATGCTGCTGGGCCGGGACAAGCGCGAGCTCGAGCTCTTCGTCTTCGAACTCGTCGTGCCTGCGGCGCCCTCCACCCCCGCCGAGACGGGCGGCTGATCGGCTCCACGGGGTTGCACGGAACGGGAGGGATGGCAACTGCCATCCCTCCCGTTCTGTTCGCGCCGCTGGCCCAATGCCATCCATGGCATCCAATGTGTACTGAGCACCGCACAGGGAGCGAGCATGTCGTTCGCTTTTCGTGGGCCTCAACCACATTCCGGCACGTCGTTAGCGCGAAGGGATAGGACTCGTGGTCGCTCTTGGTTACACGCTCTCCAGTGAGGAATTCCGACCAAACGAGCTCGTCGCCAACGCGCGGCGCGCCGAAGAGACGGGTTTCACGTTCGCCTCGATTTCGGATCATTTTCATCCCTGGCTCGATTCCCAGGGGCACGCGCCGTTTGTCTGGAGTACGCTCGGGGGGATCGCCCAGGTCACCGAGCGGATGCAGATCATGACCGGCGTCACCTGCCCGATGATCCGGATCCACCCGGCGATCATCGCTCAGGCCGTCGCCACCGTCGCCGACATGCTGCCAGGCCGCTTCCTGTTCGGGATCGGAACCGGGGAGTATCTGAACGAGCACATCACCGGTGCCCAGTGGCCGCCGATCTCGAAGCGGCAGGACATGATGATCGAGGCCGTCGCGATCATCCGGCAGCTCTGGGAAGGCAAGTACACGACCCATTACGGCACGTACTACACGGTGGAAAACGCCCGACTCTACACCGTGCCGGAGGTGCTGCCGCCGATCCTGATCGCCGCCGCTGGCGCGGAATCCGGTGAGATCGCCGGCAAGTACGGGGATGGCTTCGTCAACACCTCACCAGACGCCGAGCCGATCGATGCCTACGTGGCCGCCGGGGGCGACAAGGAAGCGACCTACGGACAAGTCACGGTCTGCTGGGGAAAGGACAAGGATGAGGCGGTCAACACGGCACTCGAGATCTGGGGCTACTCCGCGCTGCCCGGCCAGGTCAAGCAGGAGTTGGCGCTGCCCCTGTACTTCGAGCAGGCCAAGGCACTGGTGACGCCGGAGACGATCCAGGAGAAGATCGTCTGCGGACCTGACTCCGCCGAATACCACCAGAAGATTCAGGGGTTCATTGACGCCGGATTCACGCACGTCTACCTGCACCAGGTTGGCCCCGATCAGGAAGGGTTCTTCGACTTCGCGAAGCGCGAGCTCCTGCCGTCGTACTCGTAGACCCAGAAGACGGAGCACCGAGCGACCCCCTGAGGGAGCTCGCGGGGAGAGAACGCGGACACCGCGCGCCGATGCAGCCACGACTGCGGTGACCGGACGATTGCCCCAGCCAGCAGGAGGCCAATTGACCCCTCTGCAGTACGTAATGACGGGAGCAATCGTGCTGTCAGAGTGACGGTACGGGCAAGCACGACGCCACAACGTCCCAGCCAGACCGGAACGCGAACCGACCCTGCAGCGCCGACCGGGTTCCAGACCCGGAAGCGGTGCCAAGTGCCGGTGAATTGCCGTGCCGCCATCCCCTTGCAAAATACGAACGCATGTGCTAGTGTACGTACATTATCCTTGTCTTTGCGTCACCGGGTCCCTGCTTCCTTCCAGCTACCGCCGTTGTGATGGCCATCGTGAACGGGAAAGTGCCGGGTGACTCCATCCATCGCACCTGTCGAACCAGACATCGCCGTATTGCCGGAGCCGCCGGCGGGCCAGGTGCGGGCCGTGCAATCGGTGGTCGAGGCGATGCGCGCCGAGATCGACTATCCCTTTACGCTCGACATCTTCGCCGAGATCGCCAGCTACAGCCCGTATCACTTTGCCCGGATGTTCCGTGACATCGTCGGGCTTCCTCCGGGTGAGTACCTGGCGGCGCTGCGGTTCGAGCGGGCCAAGGAGCTGGTCCTGCGGACGGATCTGAGCGTCACGGACATTTGCATGGAAGTCGGGTTCTCCAGCCTCGGCACCTTCTCCAGCCGCTTCAAGCAACTGGTCGGGGCCAGCCCGGTCGAGCTCCGCCGGATGCCCGAGCAGATCGCTCTCCATCGCCCTCCAGACGAACCCGTTCCGGTGCGCTATCAACGGCTCGAACCAGCGGTCGCCCGGGTCGCCGGCGTGATCCACGGTGAGGGCGCGGGCAATATCCATCTCTACATCGGCCTGTTCGAGGATCCGCTGGCCCAGGGCCTCCCCGTCTGCGGCACACGGCTGGACGATGTCGGCGCCTTCAGCCTGCCGCCGGCCCCGAATGGGACGTACTGGCTGATGGCGGCCGCCCTCCCGGCGACCCCGGACCCGCTCGATCAGCTCCTGCCCAGCCGCTCGATCCAGGTCGCCGGCGATCGCACACCGGTCAGGATCGGGCCGGGTCGTTCCCAGCCGTCACGCCATCTCTTCCTGCGCCCGATCCGCACTATCGACTCGCCGATCCTGACCGCGCTCCCACCGCTGGCAATGAACCTTTCGGCGGCTCCCGCGCGCTGACCTGGCAGCGGACACCGCTTCGGGGCGAAACCGTCCTGGGCGCACTTGACGAATCGACCGCAAACCGACATATCATCCAGAATGCTCGGCGGAACGCCGTGGTCCTTGTTCCGTCCGCTATCCTCGGCGGAATCGGCCCGTCGTCCGGATCCGCTGGGGCCGTGCGCGGGGCGGGTGGCAACGGCATCGAGATGAGGGACATCATGGCGCCGCCCAGGAATGAGGCATCCCCACCAGGAGCGCCGGAAACCGACGCCCTGGAAGCGAACGAGAGCGGGCGTTCGCTGCCATCCGCGCTCGCTTCGTTCGTCGGGCGTGACCGGGAGCGGACGGCGATCAGCGATCTAATCCGCAATCCCGAGGTCCGTCTCCTGGTCCTGACCGGTCCCGCCGGGGTAGGCAAGACACGGCTCGCCCTGAGTGTCGCCGATGCCGTCCGCGAGTCGTTCCGGAACGAGGTCGCCTTCGTCGATCTCGCCTCCATCCTCCATCCCGACCAGGTCCTGACCTCGATCGCGACCGCGCTGGGGGTGCGCAACAGCGCGTCGATTCCGCTGATCGACGCGATCGGGGCGACGCTCCGCTCGCGCAGGCTCCTGCTCGTGATCGACAATTTCGAGCACGTGACCGCCGCCGCACACGTCCTCACCGATCTGCTCATGGCCAACCCCGGCCTGACGATCCTCGCCACGAGCCGCTCGGTGTTGTCGGTCTATGGCGAGCACGTCTATCCGGTGCCGCCGATGAGCGTGCCCACCCTGCCCGAACACGGAACGCGCTCGCCTCAGCTGACCCGGACGATTGCCGCCTCGGAGGCCGTGCGGCTCTTTGTCACGCGCGCCAGCGCGGCAGGTGGGGGCTTTTCGCTGACGGCAGCCAACGGGGCCGATGTGGTCACCATCTGCCGCCTGCTCGACGGCCTCCCGCTCGCGATCGAACTCGCCGCCGCCCGGATCGGGCCGCTCACGCCACGCATGCTCGCCCAGCGCCTCCGACAGCGATTGCCCATGCTCGATGAAGGGCCACGCAACGTCCCCGATCGCCTGCGTACGATGCGGAACGCGATCGCCTGGAGCTACGACCTGCTGAACCCGACCGAGCAGGCGGTGTTCCGAAGCCTCTCGGTGTTCGCCGGCGTCTGGACCATTCCCGACGCCGAGGCGGTGGCTGTCCCTGAGTCCCCGGTGGTGCCTGGCTCCCTTTCCGAGCCGGGCGCAGTGCTCGACGTGATCGCCTCCCTGATCGACAAGAGCCTCCTGCGCCAGGTCGAATCCCCGTCCGGCCTGCCCCGGTTCGGAATGCTCCAGACCCTCCGCGAGTACGGCCAGGAACAGCTCTCGCTCAACGGCGAGCGCGAGACGATCGAGCGGCGCCACGCGATGCACATGCTGCGAGTCGCCGAGGGCGCCGAACCCGAGCTGATCGGTCCGGATCAGGTTGCCTGGCTCGAACGGCTCGCGAGCATGCATCCTGACTTCCAGCTCGCCTTCGCCTGGCTCCTGGACCACGGCGAGCCGGAGCGGGCGCTTCGCCTCGCCACCGCCCTGTGGCGGTTCGCCTACACACGGGGCCACATCCGGGAGGGACGCGAGTGGATCGAGATCGCCCTGGCCCGGACCTCAGGCGATACCACCCTCCGCGCGGCTGCCCTCAACGGGGCGGGGGTACTCGCCAACATGGAAGGCAACCTCGATCTCACCTGGACGCTCCATGCCGAAGCGCTGGCGATCGCGGAACGGATCGACGACCGCCGCTCGATCGGCCGGGCCCGGATCGGCCTCGGCGATGTCGATGCCACGCTGCACCGGTTCGAGCCGGCACTCGAGCACTACGCGGTCGCCGAGCGCATTTTCCGCGAGCTTGGCGACCGGCGCAGCATCGCCGCGACGATGACCAACCGGGGCAACCTCTCGTGGACGATGAACCGGCTCGACGAGGCCGCCGACATGCACGAACGGGCCAAGGCACTGTATGCCGCGAGCGGCGACCAGCGCGGCATCGCCTGGTCGGTCACGAACGTGGGCCGGATCGCCGCGCAACAGCACGATTATCGTCGCGCGATTCCCAACCTGACCCAGGCGCTCGATCACTACGAGGCGCTGGGCGATCGTGGCGGCTCCGCCGAGGCCCTCGAAGGGATTGCGCAGATCGCGATCGGGCTCGGCGACCACGAGCGCGCCGCGATGCTTCTCGCCGCCGCCGATGGCCTCCGCGAGGCCGTCGATCATCCGATCGCGCCGATCGACCGTGTACCTTACACGGCAATGCTGACGGAGCTGCGCGAGCACCTTGGCGACCGCTTCGAGAGCCAGTGGGAGGCGGACCGGTCCCTCTCCGCGGCCGAGATCAAGACCCTCGCCCGGGAGGTATTGGACGATCAGCTCATCCCGGCCAAGCACTCGGCTGGCCCGTCTCGCCGGCCGAGTGCACGTTCGTTGATCAAGGACATGGGCGTGACCGAGCGCGAGATCGAGGTGCTTGGCCTCGTTGCCGCCGGGAAGACCGACCGCGACATCGGTGAGGAACTCTTCATCAGCACGCGTACCGTCCAGAGCCACGTCGCGAACCTGCTCACCAAGCTCGAGGTCGGCACACGCTCGGCCGCCGTCGCCCGCGCCCTGCGCTCCGGCATCATCAGCTGACCGAAGATTGACCGGGGCTAGCGGCTAACGCTCTCCGACGCCAAACGGACCGCCTGATATTGGCCGAAAGCGTTGAATGCCGGGTGATCGCCGGAGCGCAATCACCCGGCATTCAACGCTTTCGGCCAATTGAAGCTGCCTCACGTGAAGGGGACGATCGTGTAACGTCCCTGTGCAGCGGATCTGCACCTCATCACGCGGTCGCAACGTATGAACGCCGCTGAAGGACACCACATGACACAACGCATCGGCATCATTGGTGGCTCCGGAGTCGAGCGGCCCGATCGGGGATTTCGCGAGGAGATCGTCGAAACTCCCTTCGGTGACGCCCTCGTCTGGACTGGCGAGGGCAACAACGAGGATGTCGTCTTCGTCTCCCGGCATGGCGTCGCGCATGATGTGCCGCCCCACCGCGTGAACTACCGGGCCAACATCATGGCCCTCCGGCAGCTCGGGATCGAGCGTGTCATTGCCACCTTCGCAGTCGGTGGCATTGCCGATGACATCCCGCCCGGAAGCGCCGTCGCGATCGACCAGATCATCGACCTCACCAGTGGTCGCGAGCACACCTTTTTCGACGGCGGCGCGATGGGCCTGCATCATGCGCCGTTCACCGAACCGGTCTGCCCGGCGCTCCGCGAGGCGATCGTGGGCCAGGCGCCGGGATTCGAGCTGCCGATCCGCCCGGCCGGCACCTACATCTGCTTCAACGGTCCCCGCTTCGAGACGGCGGCCGAGATCCGGATGAGCAGGCTACTCGGGGCCGATGTCGTCGGGATGACCGCGATGCCGGAGGCAGCGCTCGCCCGCGAGCTTGGTATCCACTACGCCGGGATCGCGGTCTCGGTGAACTGGGCCGCCGGGATCGATGCCGCTTACATGGGCGCGTTGACGCTTGACTTCGGCGCGCTGCAGGCGATGCGCGGCAAGCTCCTGCCGCTGATCCTCGATGTCCTTCGCACCACCGACCCGCGCGCCTGCGGCTGCACCGAGCTAGGGACATGACAAAGCGATCGATCTGCGTTCGGCGAGGGGGTGGTCACAAAGCGCCGGATGGAACAGCGTGTGGTCCTGGCTCCTCCCTGTCGCTTGGGCTATTGCCGTCGGAAGGAGTCTTGCTCGTGCCGAGTACGGCTTCCCGGCCGTCACCGGGCCCGTGATCATCGTTATTGCCCCTGCGTGCGAATGCCTCGGTGTACCGTGGATGGCGGAAACTCAGCTTCCGGCCGACTGGTAGTGCCGCGATTCGCGCTGGAAGATCCGGAATGCGACCCACAGCAACACCGCACCGACCAGCGGTGACGCCCACGCGAGCGAAGCCGGGATCGGCAGCTCCTCGGTCCGATCCAGCAGCACCGTCGCTGGTACCCACGCCATGAACGCCAGCGGCACCACAAAGGTCAGGAACGAGCGCGCCGCGCGATCGAGGATCGTCAACGGATACCCACCGAACTGGGTGAAGATAGTGTCGAACATCAGT
>CADCWJ010000186.1 GCA_902806365.1 uncultured Thermomicrobiales bacterium | reverse complement strand
TAGCATGACTGGCTCGTGAAGGCCGCCTTCATCCCGCCCTCGCGCTCGGGCACGACATACGTCTTGCGCAGGTTCTGGACGGAGATCGACGAGAATGTCCGGGAATCGGTCACGCATTGCTCCATCGGTCATGACGGGCGGGAGAGGCGGGCGGACCCCGACGCGGTCTGGCACGCCGGGAAGGCGGTCTTCCACGGTAGTGGACGTTCGAGCCGATTGCAATCGCCGCGCGTCCGCCGGTGCTTGCCCCAGAATGCCGCTAAAACAGGACAGCCCGTGTCCGGATCGCTCGCTATGATGATGGCCGGACGACCGCTGCGGCATCTCGCCGCCACCGGTCGCGACGCTGATGCAGGGATGAGGGAGACACCACGATGGCTCAGGAGATTGCACTCGACGACTTCCGGTCCGGGCTGCGCTTCGTGCTCGACGAGGCGTTCGAGAAGGTCGGTGGCGTGTTTCTCGATCCTGGCGAGTCGCTGTTCGAGACACTGGCGACGATTTCCGCCGCCGAGGCGTCGAAGCCGCTGGGCCCGGGGAGCGGCAACATCGCGGCCAAGGTCAACCATGCCCGGTTCTATCTCGACGCCGCAATCGAGGCGAACCGGACCGGCGAGTACAAGCCGCTCGATTGGGCGTCCTCCTGGCGGGTCGGCGAGGTGACGGAGGAGGAATGGCGGAATCTCCAGGATCGCCTCAGGGCGTCGTACGGGGAGATTCGCGCCTTCGTTGACACCTTCGAGGGCTGGAATGATCGCTACATCGGCGGCGCGTTCGGGATCGTCGCCCACACCGCCTACCACCTCGGCGAGATCCGGCAGGCCCTCCAGGTCGTCAAGGCCTGAGCCAGAGCGACCCAGGCATGGGCTCCCGGCATCGAGAACGAGGCGGCTGCTGGTTGGCACACGGCGTGCATCGTCTGGCGTCCGGCCGGGAGATGGTCTTCGGCCAGGCGAATCACTCGACGTACCTGTGAAGGGACAATCCAGTGGCGAAGATCAATCCGATCGACTTGCAGAAGCATCTGAAGGGCATGAATTATCCGGCAAGCAGGCAGGACGTTCTCGACAAGGCAAAGGAAAACGGCGCCGACGATGAGCTCGTGTCCGCGCTCGAGGGCCTGTCTGACGGCGAGTTCGAGACTCCCGCCGATGTCAACAAGGCGATCGGGGAACTGAACGACTAAGCGCGTCGCGGACGCTGATCACCCGTGAAGCGGACCTGGGGCGGCGTTCCAGAATGGACGCCGCCCCTTTTTGTTGGCTCCCCGCTTACTCTTGCCGTTCCCCGTTGACCGTCCGCGGATACTGGTGCCGACCGTCGTGTCACGTCAGGTACTCCAACCGGTTTCTCACCGCACCGGGTGCGCCCGGATGTAGGCCGAGAGCCGGGCGTGATGCTCCGCAATCGCCTCCGTGTCTCCCCCCGCGTACGAACGGACCAGGCGGAAGACCACATCGTGGCCGGTGTAGAACAGGCGCCGCGCTTCGAACCCGGCATCGACCGTGCCCCCGTAATGGGCGTAGACCTCCGCCACGAACTCCGGTCCGTAGTGGTCGAAGGCCTTGAAGTCGTTGGCCGGGTCGGCGATCCGCCAGGTGAAATCGATCACCCCAGCAAGCTCATGAAACGCCGGGTCTACGATGATATGGTAGGGATGCATGTCGTTGTGACGGATGGCCAGCGGCAGCGGCGTGCGCCTGGCCCTGGCGATGAACCCCTCGAACAGCCGCGCGATCCAAGCCCGCTCCTCCGGGGGGAGCACGGGCCACAGGGTCTGCCGGACCCTCGGATAGGCGTTCGGGTTGTTCTCCATGTAGTCCCAGAAATCGGTCGGGTCCATCTCGTCCATCCCGAGCGCGCGGGCGGGTTCGAGCGGAAGCGCATGGAGGGTGGTCAGGAAGGCGCCCATGTGGCGGGCGATCGTGCGCATCTCTCCGGGGCCGAACGTCGCCGCGACCTCCGGCGTCAACGGCACGCCGGGGAGATAGCGGACCCGCTCGAACCAGATGCCGAACTCGTCGTCGTGCTCGATCTCGCAGGCTGGGAGGGCGAAGGGGATGGCGCCTGTCGCGGCGAGCCACGCGATCGCGTGCGCGCGGACGAGGGGGATCGGCCGGGGTTTCTGCGGGAAGCGGTAGCTGACCATTCCCTCCACGACATAAACGAAGTGCTCCCCGCCGGCATGGAGAACCATGTCTGCCAGGGAGATCCCCGGGAACCGCTTGCGGATGATCGCGAGATGAACATCGCGCGGAGCATCGATCACCATCCTCGGTGGCCCTGGTTGGTCAGCACAATGGCGCAGGCAGCGTCCGGTTGCCCCGAACGTCGCATCTCACACGGGACGGCGGAGGACGACGGTGACCTCGTTGCGGTTGTGATGGAGCTGGCGGACGAACACGATCTCGTACTCCTGGCGCAGCATCCGCAGCGCGGTCTGCACCGTCGCCATCGCCCGGTTCGGCGCGATCTTCAGCGTCTGCACCCCGAGACCACCCGGTTTCAGCACCCGCGATGCGCTCAGCATCACCGAGGCCGAGAGTTCCGCCGCCATCCGCATGTCGTTCACGATCAGGTCCGGCTTCAGCGTCGTCGTCGACAGGAAGTCGCCCGCCGTGGTCCGGATGTGATGGACCTCCGGATCGCGCGCGATCCTCGGGTCCAGCGCCGCTGGGTCGACCGCCCAGACGCGCAACCCGCGCTGCCGCAGGATTCGCGTCCATCCTCCCGGGCTCGCCCCGAGATCGACCGCGATCCCGGCTGCCGGCAGCTCCAGCTCGCCCATCCGGAACAGCTCTTCCAGCTTGAATTCGGAGCGCGAGATCTGCCCCTTCGGCTTCGCCAACCGGACGCGCCCACCCGGCCAGTCCGTCAGTGCGCTGCTCAGGCCGTTGAGCCCGAAGATGATCCCGGACGTCGTCACGCAGGCGGTCAGGATCTGCTCGCGGCCTCCCCGCGCGACATCCGTGCCGCGCGCCGTCAGGGCATCCGCCAGGGCATGCCACAGCTCGTCGGTCCGGAACGGGGTATCCACGTCCCCGCTGGCCCAGACCTGCAGCGCCACGGCCGGCCCCACGGGAAGCACGCTCCAGGTTCCCAGCGCGATCGCGACGACATCCTCCAGGCTCGTCGATGTCGCCTGCCCAGCTGCTCGTGCGGCTGCTCGTGCGGCTGCCGGGGCAGACCCGACCTCCCGGAAGAGGTGCCGCACGAAGACGACCGGACGCTCGCGGCAGGCGGTCGCGAGCTCGGCGATCGCAACCCCCTCGGCTGCGAACGAGCCAAGGTCAGGGCCGACCGGGCGCAGCTCCGCATCTGGATAGAGCTCGCGGAGCTCATCGAGCGCGGAATGGAGATACACCTCATCGGCGGAGAAGAAAAGACGGGAAGGGCTCACGGGGAGGAACTCCGGCGTCGCTCGACGGGCCGCAGAGGCGGGGAGAGCGTCGCGGCGAGGACGATGCGCCGGACATGGACCGCAACACCCCGGTCGTTCCGGGGTCGACGGATCAGGATTCGGCCTTGACCGGGCCGGAGCCCTGGGCACCGAACACGGCCTGCACGAAATCCGCCACATCCTGACGCTCCTCGGTGCCATCGAGCACCATGCACTCGAGGACGTCGACGAGATCATGGTTGATGTCGTTGAGCTCGCGCACGACGGGAAGATCGTTGCGGGACGGCTGCGGATCCGTCACGAACTGATGCATGGCGTCGGTGAGATCGTCGAGGTCGACCTGAAGTCTGAAAAAGCGGCTCATGCGAGCGGTCTCCTAAATGCTGATACGGGTTCGATCATCGAGCGAGGACCCCTGGTACAGCACGTTCATGGCAGGGCCGGTGCCACCAGGGGTCAGGCGGCACGGGAGACTGCGTCTGGGTAACAGCCAAAGGCCGCATTGCCTATGACAGAAAGCCATCGAAGGACGCCCGTAACGAGTGAAATGGCGATTGGTCCAGAGACGCGCATTGCGGATGGTGAACGCGACGACCGGCGATGGCATTGTCGCCCATCGCCGGTCGTCCGCGTCAGATCGTGATCGTCCCCCGGTCCTGGAGAACGGGGTTCCCGGCCGCGTCAGGCGGCCCCGCTCGGCGTGCTTCCTGACTGGCTGCCCGAGCCCGAGTCACTGCCGGACGTATCGCTCGATGCGCTGCTCGATGCGGCGCTCGACACACTTTCCACCGCCCCGGTGACGTTGCCGAGCGTCTCCTGCACTGTGCTCGTGATCCACGCTATCGCGTCCTTGCGCGTCTCGTCGCCCTTCTTTGGAGCGAACAGCAACCCCGCCAGGAGTCCGTAAACGAAGAACTTCACCGCCGTACGTGCGTGACCGATCATGGAGATGCTCCTTTCCTGTCTGGATCGACCGATTGACACCGGGTTAGAGATAGTTGGGCGAAGCCGCGGCGCCTATGTGGGGCGCTTGTCGGCTTCGAACTCCGGAAAATCCGTGAACGAACTGGACCCGGTCTCCTGCGTTATGCCCCTCGACTCGTCGGGAATCACCGGCGTGACCAGCTCTTCGGTCGATGCCGCGTGCCCGATTCCCGAATCGTCCAGGTCGCCGGTCGACTGCGGCGCGGCGCTGTCGACCGGGGCGGCCGGCGCCGCGCTGGATGACACGACACCCTGTCGCGTTACCGGCGTGGCCGACACCACCGGTGCTTCGGCTGGCTCGGCCGGCGCGGCGCGTTCCACGACGCGCCCGGAAGCCGCTGGCGCGACCGGCGCTCCTGGTGCGACCGGAGCGGGGCTTGCCGCCGTGGCGGGGGTACCGCTCCCGGAAGAGCCCGTATCCGTCGCTCGCGCGTCCGCATTCCGCGCCGACTGACCGAGCTTGACGCCGACGATCGGGGCAGTCGCGTTCTCGACGAAGGAGAGGGCCCGCCCTCCGAACGAGCGGGTCTCCCCGGAGGAGGTCTCGTTTCCGCTGTCCCGCCCCTTCAACGCGGTGGAGGCGAGCGAGTCCAGCGATGACTTCGTCACCCTGGAAACCTGGGCGAGCGAGGCCTGCGACGCCTTGACCACCGACGCCCCGGATGTTGTGGTGGCGTTCCACGCCCGTGAGACACTCGACGGGGCTGCGCTCGCGTGCGCTCCAGTCTCCGCGTCGCTTGCAGTCATCCCGGTCCGCGTTCCCGAGGTGGCGCTCGCCGGAGCGGCGGAGCTGCCGCCGAGGCGCTTTGCCAAGAGTGCCCGCAGCTCCGGGCCCGAGCGCGGAGCCGTCCACAAGGCGACCGCCGCGCCGCCGACTCCGCCGAGGATCGATCCTGTAATGAATGCGGCATTGTGCCGTTGACGTGCCACGGTCCAACTCCTTGTCGATCGACACCGCATGTTAAATGAATACTCACACACTCTCCGGCGCGTCAACAACCGGTTTTCGCGACCGGCTGCCGGCAAAGGCGTCGTTGCACGATTCCGGCCACTTCGCGCCGCTGGCCCGCGGCTACACTGATATCAGGGTTCGACGAGCGACCGAAGGGCCATGGGCGACAACGAACATGAGCACGACCACCCGGAACCGCGATCACCATGAGGAGCATGATCCCGCAATGCCGGAAACCGGTCCCGCTGACGCCGGCATCCCGGCACTCGTCGAGACGATCAGGCAGGAAATCCGGCGCCGAGGGCGGATCACGTTCGCCGACTTCATGCGGATCGCGCTCTACGACCCCGGACATGGCTACTACCAGTCACCCCACCGGCGACCGGGGCGGGGGGGCGATTTCCTGACGGCGCCCGAGCTGCACCCCTTTTTCGGGCTCTCGATCGCGCGGCAGATCGCCGAGTGCTGGGACCGCCTCGGCACGCCCTCGCGCCTTGTGGTGCGTGAACACGGCGCGGGCATTGGTGGCCTGGCCTACGACATCATCGTCGGGCTGCTCGATCGACGTCCCGAGATCCGCTCCGCCCTGCGCTACGAGCTGGTCGAGGTCAACCCGTACCGCGCCGCGCAGGCGATGGCGGCGCTGCGCGAGGTCGGGTTCGGCGACATCGTTCGCCTGTTCGATCCCGGCCAGGTTGTCGCCCCGCCGCCCGCGCCGATCACCGGCGTCGTGATCGCCAACGAGGTCGCCGACGCGCTTCCCGTGCATCGTCTTCAATGGAACGGGACCGGC
>CADCWJ010000185.1 GCA_902806365.1 uncultured Thermomicrobiales bacterium | reverse complement strand
TGGATGTAATGGCGGTGGATGCCCCGGAACACCAGGATCAGGATCGGAATCAGGACGATCACGATCCAGGCGCCTTCCAGGAACCGGGTGAAGCCAACCACGCCGGCGACGATCGCGGTGGTGGTGGCGCCCACCGCGTTGACGATCCGGCCCTGTCGCCAGCCCGGCTCCTTGCGCTGTTGCCAGCGCACCACCATCCCCAGCTGGGACAGCGTAAAGGCGACGAATACCCCGATCGCGTAGAGCGGAATGAGGCGTTCGGTGGAGCCACCGAAAATCGCCAGGACGATCCCCGAGAGCACACCGAGCGTCACGATCCCGGTCGTGAAGGCCAGGCGATCGCCGCGGAACGTGAACTGGCTCGGCATGTACTTGTCGCGCGCCATGAAGTAGGCCAGCCGCGGGAAATCGGAATACGCGGTGTTTGCGGCAAGGACGAGAATGGCGACCGTGGAAAACTGAATGAAGTAGTAGGCCGCGTTCGTTCCACCGAAGACGCTCCGTGCGATCTGGGAAACGACCGTCTCGTATCCGGAGTCGTGGGGCGACAGCGGTGCGGCTCCGTACTGATGGGCGAGAAACGTGATCCCGGCGAACATGACTGCCAGCATGCCGATCATCACCGTCAGTGTCGTTCGCGCATTTCTCCATTCCGGGGGCTTGAAGGCCGGAACCCCATCGGATATCGCCTCGACCCCGGTCAGCGCGGCACAGCCGGAGGCAAAGGCACGCAGGATCAGCAGCACGGTCACGGCCCCTGTCCCCTCGACGACATCCGGGTTTGGCTCCGCCACGTCGAATCCGTTGAGCGCGTTACGCGCGAACCCGATCACCAGCATGACCGCGATGCCCAGCAGGAACAGGTATGTCGGCGCCGCGAAGATCGAGCCTGACTCGCGGATCCCGCGGAGGTTGAGCATTGTCACCAGGACGATGAACGCGAGGCCCCCGGCAACGAGGTGGTTCTGCATTTCGGGAATCGCCGAGACGAGCGCGGCCACTGCCGCCGAGATACTCACCGACACGGTCAGAATGTAGGCCACGAGCAACGATCCGCCCGCGACAAGGGCCGGAATCTCGCCGATATTGTCCTTCGCGACGATATAGGAGCCACCGCCGTTGGGATACGCCTTGATCGTCTGGCGGTATGAGAATCCGACGATGAAGAGAAGGGCAATGATCGCCCCGGCGATCGGCAGGCTCAACGACATCGCGGCGAGTCCGGCGAGCAGCAGGATGCGCAGAATCTCTTCGGTGGCGTAGGCCACGGACGAGAGCGCGTCGGACGAGAGCACCGCCAGCGCCTTGACCTTGGTCAGGCGCTCGTGGATCGCCGACGAGGTCGTCAGCGGGCTGCCGATCAGGAGGCGCTTGGCCCGGCCATAGGCGCGGCCGACACGGCCCCGGCTCGTACTGGCCTTCTCGCCGGCGACGAGGTAACCGGGCCGGACCCGCTTGAGCTCCTCCTCGCGCGTCTGCCGGATCACCCGGACGTGGCGATCCCCGACGTGCGAGCCCTGGAAGCGTTGCATGCCTTCGAGGTCCGGGTTGATCCGGACCCCAGGTGGCTTCGGCGCCCGGACCTTGGGTTTGCGCCCGGTTCTGGGGAGCAGGAGGGACGCGTCGTCTGTAGTGAACTCTGGAGCACCGTCCGGCGCGCCATTCGGCGACGCGGACGACTCCGATGAGTCACTTGCCGGATCCGTCTGGCGAGGCTCGTTCGTGGTCATGGCCCCTGGAACTCCCTGGAAGGACGAGTCCGCGGATCGGCGATCGGACCATTGATGACATTGCGAGAAAGTGGGTCCACGGTGGCCAGGTTCCGGCGC
>CADCWJ010000184.1 GCA_902806365.1 uncultured Thermomicrobiales bacterium | reverse complement strand
GCCGCGGGCCGTCCCACACCAGGGCAGGTGATGTAGCGCTCGAGTCGGCCGGGGACGGTGTATTCACCCTGCTTACCTGTTCTTCCGGGGCGGCTGCGTCACGTGCAGCCCGTCCACATTGACGTTGACATGTTCGACATCCAGGCCGAGCGTTCGCTCGACATGAAAGGTCACGGTTTGCATCACATTTGAGGCGACGGTGAAGATGGGGAGACCGTATTCGACAACGACGGAGACTTCGATCGCGACACGAGTGCCATTGACCGAGACCTCGATGCCGCGAGTTTCATTCCCGAACCCGAGCCGGTGGACGAGCGAGGACCCGAGCGAGCGCGGCGCGAGATCGACGATCCCGTAGCTGCCGATCACGGCTTCGCGAACAATCGTGACGATGGCGCTCTCGGCGACCTCGACACGGCCCCCTGGAACGGCGGCTCCCGGGCTGTTTACTGCCATGCGGAACACTTTCCTGCGTTGCTACCGAAAGGCGAAGCGACGAGCGACGGGAGCGATGCGGGAAGGGACGTTGACGTGCATGCGCTCGACAACCGCTTCGATGCCCGGACGCACCGCCGTGCGATCGAACGGTCCTGTTCTGGTGGTCCCGGCTTCGCCAGTATGCTAGGATAGTGGCTTGAAATGGCGTCGTCCAGCAGGCGACGCCGATTTTACGCCCGCAACCTGGCGGGTTCCGCGCGAAGTCCGAATTGGTTGATTGACGAGCGCGCGGGTGACCGAACACGACCCGGTTTCCCCGCCCCGATTGTGACTTTTGAAGGGAGACCCGCCGTGGCCGGGAAATGTGATGTCTGCGGAAAGGCAAAGACGTTCGGCAAGAACGTAAGTTTTTCGAAGCGACGCACGAATCGTGACTTTCGACCCAATGTTCAGCACAAGCGATTGATCGTAAACGGCGTGGCGACGCGGCTTCATATCTGCACACGCTGCATGCGGACGATGGGAAAGTCGGGCAAGGCCGCCTGAGGCGTCATCCTGCTCATTCTTGAACATGCGCGAACGGGTGCCCCAGGGCACCCGTTTTGGCTGCTCAGAGGACGTTTCAAAACCCGCCGGGCGTGGCATCATCCGGGCTATGAACCAGAATGCCCTTGTCACCGACGACCTCTGGGAAGCGATCGAGCCGCTGCTGCCCAAACACCCACCCAGGCCCGGAGGCGGCCGGCCCCGAGTGCCTGACCGCGCTGCCTTGGGCGGCATCGCCTTCGTCCTGCGGACCGGCTGTCCCTGGCGCCTGTTGCCCAAGGAGCTGGGCTTCGGCAGCGGGACGACGTGTTGGCGTCGCCTTCGGGACTGGCAGGTCGCAGGCGTCTGGGAGGCGCTGCACGAACGACTCTTGAACTGGCTCGGTGACGAGGCAGCTGTCGACTGGAGCCGGACGAGCGTGGACAGCCTGAGCGTCCGGGCAAAAAGGGGGGCGAAGCCACCGGCCCTGACCCGACGGATCGGAGCAAGGCCGGTTCCAAGTACCACCTCGTGGTGGATCGCAACGGTATCCCGCTGGCGGTGCGCCTCTCCGCTGTCAACGCACACGACTCGACCCAGTTGCTGCCCCTCGTCGACGCGATTCCGCCCATCATCGGTCCCCGCAGCCGACCGGGGCGGCCCCGTAAGCGTCCGACCAAGCTGCATGCCGACAAGGCCTACGACTCGGCCGAAAAGCGATGTGCTCTGCGCGCCCGGAGCATCACTTCCCGGATCGCCCGGCGCGGAGTCGACTCTTCGGAGCGGCTCGGTCGGCACCGATGGGTGGTCGAGCGGACCTTCGCCTGGCTGCTTGGCTGCCGCCGCCTGAGCGTTCGCTACGAGCGGCGGGGCGACTTGCTGCAAGGACTACTGCACTTGGCCTGCGCGCTGATCTGCCTCCGGTTCCTCGATCCTGCAACGGGGTGAGCGGCGGCGCCGCGCGAGCCATCGCCGCGCCTGCAACGGCACGTCGACCGCCCCGGCCGGTCGCTCGCCGGCCCAGCTAAGAGGGACCCGGTTACTCGCCACTGCGCAGCGCCTGGGCGATCCCGGCCATTGCCTCCATGCTGTACCCGGCCGCCTCCGGTGAGACCGCTGCTGAAGCCACCAGCGGCACAACGTGGCGCAGACCGGCCTCGCCGAAGGCCCGTATCTTGGCCACCACCTGCTCGGGTGTACCCCAGAGCAGT
>CADCWJ010000183.1 GCA_902806365.1 uncultured Thermomicrobiales bacterium | reverse complement strand
GGGCAGACAAGGACACACAAGAGATGACGACCACTTTCGAAAGCGCGGCAAAACTGCTCTTCACCTCGGAGTCAGTCACCGAGGGCCATCCCGACAAGGTCTGCGACCAGATCTCCGACGCGGTTCTCGATGCCGTGTTAGCGGACGATCCGATGGCTCGCGTCGCCTGCGAAACGTCCGCATCGACAGGTCTCATCCTTGTCTTTGGCGAGATCACGACGTCGACTTACGTCGACATCCAGGAAGTGGTCCGCAATGTCATCTCGGAGATCGGGTATTCCCATTCCGATCACGGGCTGGACGCCAAGACAACCGGTGTCATTGTGGCCATCAACAAGCAGAGTCCGGAGATTTCAGCCGGGGTGACCAAGGCGCTCGAAGTGCGTGCCGGCGACGCAGGCGGCGATCGGTTCGATCAGACCGGTGCCGGCGACCAGGGGATGGTGATCGGTTACGCCTGCAACGAGACCGCCGAGCTTATGCCGCTGCCCATCTCGCTGGCGCACAGGATTGCGCGGCGTCTCGCCGAGGTTCGCAAGAGTGGCGAGATCGACTACCTGCTTCCGGACGGCAAGAGCCAGGTGACGGTAGAGTATGCGTTCGGCAAGCCCGTCCGGGTCGATACGGTGGTTGTGTCGACCCAGCATCGTCCAGAGGCCACCAACGCCCAGATCGAGCGTGACGTGACCGAACAGGTGATCCGGAAAGTGATCCCGGCGGAGATGCTCGATGAGAACACCAACATCTGGGTGAACCCGAGTGGACGATTCGAGATCGGTGGGCCGACCGCTGACGGCGGACTGACCGGACGCAAGATCATCGTCGACACCTACGGCGGCATGGCCCGACACGGCGGTGGTGCCTTTTCCGGCAAGGATTCGACAAAGGTCGATCGATCCGCCGCCTATGCCGCCCGCTATGTCGCAAAGAATGTGGTCGCCGCCGGACTCGCGGATCGCTTCGAACTTCAGATTTCGTACGCGATCGGCAAGTCGCATCCGGTCTCGATCATGTGCGAGACGTTCGGTACGGGCAAGATCGCCGATGACGAAATCACGGCGCTGGTGAACAAACACTTCGATCTTCGGCCCGCCGCGATCATCGCCCACCTCGACCTGCGCCGCCCAATTTATCGCCAAACCGCTGCCTACGGGCACTTTGGGCGGGAGGACCTCGACCTGCCATGGGAGAAGACCGACAAGGC
>CADCWJ010000182.1 GCA_902806365.1 uncultured Thermomicrobiales bacterium | reverse complement strand
CCTGGCTCGCTCCCCAGGCTGCCCATAACGCCTGGTACCCGCAACGGTTCATCGCGCCGATCGAGCGCAACGAGCCATTTTTGTCATCGGCGCTCCGGTTGGTCGAAGAGCTCATCGATTCCGCCACCGCGGCGGGTATCGCCGATGACAGGATCGTGGTCGCCGGTTTCTCGCAGGGTGCGTGTCTGTCCCTGGAGTTCGCCGCGCGCGGCTCGCGCCGCATCGGCGGTGTCGTCGCCTTCGCCGGTGGCCTGATCGGCCCGCCGGATGCCAAGCGGCCGGCCCTGCCGGACCAGTCCGGCCTGAAGGTCTTTCTCGGATGTGGTGACATGGACGAGCACATCCCGATCGTGGTCGCCGAGAGCAGTGCCGAGCGGTTCCGCGTCGCCGGCGCCGATGTCGATTTCCGGCGTTACACGGGGCTCCATCACACGATCGTCGAGGACGAGCTTGACGCGGCCAAAGCGCTCATCACCATCGTGGCGACGCAACCCGCACGGACCTGACGCTGTACCTGCCCCGGATACCGTGAACGATGCCCCCGGAGCGCCGTCCTTCCCGGGGCATCGTCGTGTGTTCGACAACCCATCTCCTGGGCAGACGAGGTCCCGCACATTGGTCGCGTCGACGCAGCATCTTCCTCTCGGCTGGCGAGCCTCAGAGGCGAATCCGGAGGCGCTGGCCGAGCGTGACGAGCACCCAGGTCGCGATCAGAAAGCCCACCATGATCGCCGCACTCACCACGAGCACGGAAGGGTAGCCCCCCTCCCGCCGCGGATCCAGGAAGTGATACGGATACCAATCGACCTCCGAACCCCTCAGCAGCGTGTAGCCGAGATAGAGCATCGGATAGACCGCCCAGACCGTGGCCCGGGCGAAGCTGATCCTCCTCCGGGGCGGCTGGACGAACCAGTCGAGCACCACGATCAGGGGCATGAGCCTGTGCTGCAAGGTGTTCAGGGACAGGTCGGGAGGCCGGAAAATGCCTTCAAATCCTCCGGACAGTAACAGGGCGTGGACGACGCTCGTCAGGATCATGTACGCCACAATTGCGCCCCGGACCAGGTCGAGCCCAGTCGATGGCCGCGTGCGCCGAACAGCGAGAAAGATGAACAGGGTCGCGGCCATCAGG
>CADCWJ010000181.1 GCA_902806365.1 uncultured Thermomicrobiales bacterium | reverse complement strand
GAGTGACGACCGACCGATGGTCATCCTTGATGGCGCACACACGCCGAAGGCAGCGATGGCCCTCCGTGTCTCGATACGGTCGGCGTTCCCCCAGGCGGGCGATCCTGTGGTTGTCTGCGGCTTCGCCTCTGACAAGGACGTCCAGGCGTTTCTCGTTGCCCTGGCCCCGTCGATCATCCTGCCGGTCTCGGCCGCGTCGTCAAGGGCGATCCCCGCCAGCGAGATCGCGGATCTCGCCACGGAGCTGGGCATCATGGTGCTCACCGGACCCGCGGCTGTTGGCGATGGCGTCCGGCATCTCCTCCGATCCGACCCGGGTCCGCTTCTCATCGTCGTCACCGGCTCGTTCGCCGTGGTGTCCGAGGCGCGGGCGGCGCTTGGACTGTCTTAGACGAGACCCGGCGAGGACGATGCGGCTCCTTGACCCGGACAATCGTATGCCGTCCGAGATGAAACCAGAACGCGAGGGCCAGCGTAAACCCCCATGACACCACAGTGCGGGTGCTCCGGTCGTCGGGGCAGCAGGAGGCCAGACGAACGGTGACGTTAGTGAACGTGGCAACCGGCGATCAGGAAGCCAGGGAACAACTCAGTGACGTCGACCTGATCGGTCAGGCATCGCAGGGGGACGCCCGGGCGCTCGAGGTGCTCTACGACCGGTACTCCCGCGTCGTTTTCTCCTTCGCCCTCCGGATCATCAACGATCAGCAGATCGCCGAAGAGTTGCTCCAGGAAGTGTTCTTCCGCGCCTGGCAACAGGGTGGGACATTCCGGTCCAGCAAGGGAACCTTCCTGACCTGGCTCCTGAGCATCACCCACAACATGGCTATCGACGAGGTTCGCAAGCGCAAGCGGCGACCGCAGCGGTCGGACAGCGATGACCCCGACCTCGTGCTCGCTGGTGTCGCCGACGGCGGACCGAGCGTCGAGGATGAGGTCTGGTCGCGGGCGCTACGCGAGCGGATCGCCCGGGCCCTGGATACGCTCCCGGACGCACAGCGGGAAGCGATCGAACTGGCCTACTTCCGCGGCATGACGCACCGGGAGATCGCCGACACACTGGACGAGCCACTCGGGACGATCAAGACGAGGATGCGTCTGGGCATGCAGAAGTTGCG